>JAAOZX010000284.1 GCA_012274225.1 Comamonadaceae bacterium
CACCTGTAGCTGCTCCTGCACCCGCGCCCGCGGCCTCCGGCGCTTCGCCGACCCTGGCCAACTGCGACCTGTTCCCCTCCAACGCGATCTTCAACACCCGCATCGACGACGTTTCCCGTTTCCCGGCGCATCCCAACAGCGATTCGTGGGTGTCACAGGTGGGCAGTAACGTACCGTTCAGCGCCAACTGGGGCAACAGCGAAAACCAGTCTGCGGCCGGCTACTACGGCATGCCGATCAACGTGGTGGACGGCACCGCCGCCACCACCGACTGGCCGGTCGTGTCTTTCGACTTTTCGACCTCGGGCGTCAGCATGGCCACGGGCTATCCGCTCAAGAGCGACTGCGCCGTTCCCGACGGCAGCGGCTACGGCATCGTGCATGACTGCGATTCGGTGCCGACCAACCAGCGGCACTTCCCGTACCCGGTGGCGTCCAGGCTCCTGAGCGAAGCGGGCACCTGCAACGACCCCAACAGCTGCGGCGACAGGCATGTGCTGGTGGTCGAGCAAGGTGCCTGCCGCTTGTGGGAGAGCTTCTACTCGTACCGGCTCTCCGGCCAGTGGTACACCTCGGCCACCGCCGCCTGGAACCTGAACTCGCTGTCGTTGCGGCCGGACGACTGGGCCTCGGGCGACGCCGCCGGCCTGCCGATCACGCCCTTGCTGGCCAAAGCCTCCGAAGCCTCGTCGGGCCAGATCCGCCATGCACTGCGGGTCAATTTCCGCAATGCGGCACTGTCGCTGCAACATGTGTGGCCGGCACGGTTCGCGATGGGTTCGGGCGGTCCCGAAACGATTCCGTTCGGCGCGCTGCTGCGCCTGAAGGCCGACTTCGTGATCCCCGACAACTGGACCACACAGGCCAAGGCGCTGGCCACCGCCGCCAAGCGCTACGGCATGTACGCGGCGGACAACGGCGCGGACTTCTACGTCACCGGCGAGCCCAGCGCCCAGTGGGACATGACGGCCTGGTCGCAGTTGAAGGGCATCAAGATGTCGGACATGGAGTTCGTCGACCTCAAGTCCGTTACCAGCGATCCGCGCTTCTCGCCCGACTCGATGGCGGCGAGCTGGTAGGCGCGTCCCCGAGCCGCAGGAGGCAGGGATGACGAGCTCTCCTGGGGCTTGGCGTCCCGCGGGGTGGTTGCCGGGCGCGCGACGCGGGGTCCCACAACCGCGACGCGTGGGACAGCCGCTTCACGCAGCACCGCCGCCAGCCCACTCCTGCTGCATCCTCGGTCCTACACGGCGCAGCGCGACCCGCGTTCACGATGGGCAGCCAGAGGCGCACCACCTCGTTGCGTCCGCACTTGGGAGATCTCCATGAGATTCGTTCTGCTCTGCGCTGCTGCACTGGCAGCCGCGCCGGCCATCGCCCAGGACCTGGTGGCTCGTCAGGGAAATGACATCGTCCGGCTGGCCGACGGTCCGTGCACCAGCGAACAGGTGCTGGCGCGCCTGCAGCCGGAACTTCAATCCCGGTTCAAGGCCGCGCTGGCGGTGGTGGAAGGCCGGACCTTCGAAGCCTGCTGGCGCCGGGCCGGCAACGCGGCGCTCCTGCTGTATGAAGACGGCGACCAGGGCATCGTGCCGCTGGCCAACCTCAAGCCCGCCCTGACGGCATGACGCCGCGTTGCTGCAGGCCGGCGCCCAGCAGCTCGGGCAGTTGCGCCATGTCCGCAAAGAGCACGGCGGCACCGGCGCGGCGCAGCGCTTCGGGCACGTCGTGCCCGGCCTCCGGCGGACAGTAGCCGAAGACCCTGGCGCCGGCGGCCACCCCGGCGGTAACGCCGGGCACGGTGTCCTCCACCACCGCGCAGCGGCCGGGTGCGACCCCGAGTCCGGCGGCCGCGGCCAGGTACACATCCGGCGCCGGCTTGCTGCGCGGCAACTCGTGGCCGCTGAAGATGCGGCCCTGGAAATAGGGCATCAAGGCGCACTTGTCCAGCTGCAATTCGACCTTGAACCGGTCGGCGCCCGAAGCGCAGGCGATTCGGCCGCTGAAGTTGTGGTGGACCTGCACCACGCATTCCAGCGCATTGCGGATGGGTTGCACGCCGTGCATCAGTCCCAGATTGCGCCGCTCGCGGAACCGCACCAGCCAGTCCTCGGTCAAGGGCTGGCCGGTGTGGGCCTCGATCAGTCCGCGCTCATCCTTCACGGCCTTGCCCAGGAAGATTCGCATGCATTCGCCGGAGGAGAGCTTCCAGCCCAGCTCCTCCAGCATGTCACGCAGCACGCCGTTGGTAATGCTTTCGCTGTCGACCAGAACGCCGTCGCAATCGAACAGCACGGCGGCAAAACTTTGATGTGTCATTGGAAGCTCGGAAGAACCAGCGGCGCTGGCAGTCAGTCAAGTGTGCCCGCGACGTAATACCAGCGCCCGCCTTCACGCACGAAACGGCTGCGCTCGTGCAGTCGGACCGCCGCGCCGGAACCCGGTCGCATCCGGGCCACGAACTCGACCTCGGCGTGATCGGCATCCAGCTCACGCTGCGCGCGAATTTCCAGGCCCAGCCATTTGGTTCCGGGCTCGGGCCGCGCTTGCGCCGGACGCGTGCCCGCGTGCCAAGTGGCCAGCAGATAGGCTTCGTCGCCCCGCACGTACGCGGTGTAGCGCGAGCGCATGAGCGAAACCGGGTCGGGAGCCGGCGCACCGCCGTCCAGGTAGCGGCCGCAGCACTGCGCGTAGGCAAGCGGCCCGCGCTGCACGCCCGGCCGTCCGCAGGGACAGGGCTCGTGCACCAACGGCATCGCTCAGGATTTCGCCGGATGACGGCGTGCCCGGTGCGCTTCGTAGCTCTCGACCGGCGCGCCCCGCTTGACCCAGTCGGCAAACCCGCCGTCGATGTGGGCGACGTTGGTCATGCCCATGTCCTTGAGCGCCTTCGTGGCCAGCGCGCTGCGCCAGCCGGCACCGCAGAACAGCACGAACTCGCGAGCTTCGTCGGCGAACACCGGCTTGAAATAGGGCGAGGCCGGATCGACCCAGAATTCCAGCATGCCGCGCGGCGCGTTGATGCAGCCTGGCACCGTGCCTTCGCGCTCGAGTTCGCGCACGTCGCGGATGTCGACGATCTGCAACTTGGGGTCATGCAACCGCTCGCGCACCTGCGCCACGCTGTAGGTGGTGATCTGTGCCGTGGCCTCGTCGACGAGCTGGCGGAAGCCTTTGGTGATGGGCATGTTGTCTCTTTCTAGTCAGTAGGGGTCAGAGCACAATTTCGTTCGAGACCACGCGCTCCGAATGGGCTGCTGTCCTGAATTGTGATCTGACCCCAAGGTCTCAGGATCAGTTGGGGTCAGAGCACAATTTCGACCGCGCCGCGCACTCCAAATAGACTGCCGTCCTGCGTCCTGAATTGTGACCCCAAGGTCTCAGGATAGCGCCCGCTGGATGATGATCTTCTGCACGTCGGACGTGCCTTCGTAGATCTGGCAGACGCGCACGTCGCGCCAGATCCGCTCGACCGGGAAATCGCTGACGTAACCGTAGCCCCCCAGCGTCTGGATCGCGGCGCTGCACACCTGCTCGGCCATCTCGCTGGCGAACAGCTTGGCCATCGCCGCCTCCTTCAGGCAGGGCCGGCCCGCATCTCGCAATGTCGCCGCGTGCCAGATCAACTGGCGCGCGGCTTCGAGTTGGGTGGCGCAGTCGGCCAGGCGGAAGCCCACGGCCTGATGATTGATGATGGCGGTGCCGAAGCTCTGTCGCTCCTTGGCATAGGCCAGCGCCACTTCGAAGGCGCTGCGCGCCATGCCAACCGCCTGGGCCGCGATGCCGATGCGCCCGCCCTCCAGCGACGACAAGGCGATCTTGTAGCCCTCGCCTTCCTCGCCGATCCGATGATCGGCCGGGATCCGGCAATTGTCGAAGTTGATTTGCGCGGTATCGCTGGAATGCTGGCCGATCTTGTCTTCCAGCCGCGCCACCACATAGCCCGGCGCATCGGTGGGCACCAGGAAGGCGCTCATGCCCTTCTTGCCCGCGCCCTTGTCGGTCACCGCGATCACGACCGCCAGCTGGCCGTTCTGGCCGCTGGTGATGAACTGCTTGACGCCGTTCAGGACGTAGCCCTCGGCGTCGCGCACGGCGGTAGTGCGCAGGGCCGAAGCGTCGCTGCCCACATGCGGCTCGGTCAGGCAGAACACGCCCAGCATCTCGCCGCGCGCCAAAGGTGTCAGCCAGCGCTTCTTCTGCGCCGCATTGCCGTAGCGCATCAGGATCGCATTGACCGGGCAGTTGGTGACGCTGATGGCGGTGCTGGTGCCGCCATCCCCGGCGGCGATTTCCTCCAGCACCAGCGCCAGCGTGACGTAGTCGAGATCGGCGCCGCCAAATTCCTCGGGCACGCAGATGCCGTAGGCACCCAGGGCCGCCAAGCCCCGGTGCGCTTCGCGCGGGAAATGATGCTCCTTGTCCCAGCGGGCGGCGTGCGGCCACAGCTGCTCCTGGGCGAAGGAGCGCACCGCATCGCGGATCATTTCCTGGTCGGCTGTCAGCAGCATGTCTGTGTTCCCGCTAGCGGTACCTGATCGCGCGCAGCAACGCGCAGGGCGATCACCGTTGGCAAAGGTCCGGCTTCGCCGGCCTTTGCCAACTGATCACACCATCTGAAAAACGCGTACGCGTTTTTCAGATGAGCTCGATCGCCACGGCCGTGGCTTCGCCGCCGCCGATGCACAGCGTGGCGATGCCGCGCTTGCCGCCGCGCGCCTGCAACGCATGGATCAGCGTGACCATGATGCGGGCGCCCGAGCAGCCTATGGGGTGGCCCAGGGCGCAGGCGCCACCGTTGACGTTGAGGACGTCATGGCTCACCTTGAGGTCGTGCATCAGCGCCATCGGCACCACTGCGAAGGCTTCGTTGACTTCCCACAGGTCCACGTCGCCGATCTTCCAGCCGGTCTTGGCCAGCAGCTTCTGCGCTGCGCCGACCGGCGCCGTGGTGAACCACTCGGGCTCCTGCGCGTGCATGGCATGCGCCACGATGCGGGCGATCGGCTTGCTGCCGTAACGCTTGGCGCTCGATTCCTTCATCAGCACCATGGCGGCGGCCCCGTCGTTGATGCTCGAGCTGGACGCGGCGGTAATAGTGCCGTCCTTCTTGAACGCCGGCTTGAGGGTGGCGATCTTGTCGAGCTTGACCTTGCCCGGACCCTCGTCGATGGAGATCACCACTTCGCCGGCGCGGTTCTTCACCGTGACCGGCGTGATCTCCTTGGCGAAGCCGCCGCTCTCGGTCGCGGCCTTGGCCCGCTTGACGCTGGCGGTCGCGAACGCATCCTGCGCCTCGCGGCTGAACTGGTACTTGGCGGCGCACTGCTCGCCGAAGGTTCCCATCGAACGGCCGGCCTCGTAGGCGTCTTCCAGGCCGTCGAGCATCATGTGGTCGAAGATGCGGTCGTGGCCCATGCGGTAGCCGCCCCGGCCCTTGAGCAGGAGGTAGGGCGCGTTGGTCATGCTTTCCATGCCGCCCGCCACCATCACTTCATGGGTGCCGGCCAGCAGCATGTCGTGCGCGAACATCGCCGCCTTCATGCCCGAGCCGCACATCTTCGACAGCGTCACCGCGCCGGCGCTCTTGGGCAAGCCGCCCTTGAACGCGGCCTGGCGCGCCGGTGCCTGGCCCTGGCCCGCCATCAGGCAGTTGCCGAACAGCACTTCGCCGACGGCGTCGCCGGAAACGCCGGCTCGCTCGACCGCGGCCTTGATCGCGGCGCCGCCGAGGTCGTGCGCGGACAGCGCGGAAAAATCGCCCTGGAACGCGCCCATGGGGGTACGGGCCGCGCCGACGATAACGATGGAATCAGACATGGCAAGCTCCTTTCAGCTCGGTTGGATGAGGTTGCCGCGCCCCTCTTGGGCAATGCGGCGCAGAACTCTGGAATTGTGGGTCTTCGCCACGCAAAAGCAATGGGAGGGCATTGTGGAAGTCGTCGCGGCGACACCGTTCGCCGATCATGCGATCCCCTCTCTGGCCAGCTGGAGGCCAGCTGGGGGCTCGGCCTGCGCTGCGGGCGCTGCCGGCGGATGACGCCGCGCAAAGCGTTTCTCGCGTTCGTAGGGGAACACGTCGAACACGTGGCCGGCCTGGATGCGTACCTTGTGGGCGTCCCAGAACGAGGCTTCGAGCAGGTCGCCGTGGTGCTTCATGAACACATCGCGGATCGCCGGGTTGCCCAGCAGGAAGGGGCCGAAAGTCTCGGGGAACACGTCCTTGGGCCCGACCCGGTACCAGACCTCGCCCGACATCTCTTCTTCCTCGTTGCGGGCCTCGGGTATCTTGCGGAAATTGCAGTCGGTGATGTACTCGATCTCGTCGTAGTCGTAGAACACCACCTTGCCGTTGCGCGTGACGCCGAAGTTCTTCCACAGCATGTCCCCCGGGAAGATATTGGCCGCCACCAGGTCCTTGATCGCGTTGCCGTACTCGATCACGGCGCGCGCGATCTGATCGCGCGCATGGCCGGCGGCGACGCTGTCGGTGCCGGCGGCCTCGCCGGCATCGAACGCCTCCTGCAGGTAGATGTTCAGCGGGATCATCCGGCGTTCGATGTAGAGGTGCTTGATGATCACCTCCTCATGCCCGTCGCCATCGCGATCGCTGATCTCCAGCTGGCTCGGCGCGAACTCGCGGATTTCGGCGATCAGTTCGTCCTCGAAGCGGTCGCGCGCGAACGCCACCTCGCTGTATTCGAGCGTGTCGGCCATCCGCCCGACCCGGTCGTGCTGCTTGACCAGCAGGTATTTGCCCTTGATCTGCGCGCGCGTGGTGTCCTTCTGCGGCGGGTAGTAGTCCTTGATCAGCTTGAAGACATAGGGAAACGAGGGCAGGTCGAACACCAGCATCACCATGCCCTTGATGCCGGGCGCGATGCGGAACTTGTCGCTGGAATGCTTCAGGTGGTGCAGGAAGTCCCGGTAGAACAGCGTCTTGCCCTGCTTGGCCAGCCCCAGGGCGTTGTAGATCTCGTTGCGGGGCTTGCGCGGCATCAGCGAGCGCAGGAACTGCACGTAGGCCGAGGGCACTTCCATGTCGACCATGAAATAGGCCCGGGCAAAGGAGAACAGCGCCTGCAGGTCGTCCTCGCCGAACAGGCAGGCGTCGATCATCAGCTTGCCGGCGCGGTTGTGCAGGATCGGCAGCGCAAACGGCACCTCGTTGAAGCCGTTGATGATCTTGCCGACGACGTAAGCGCCCTTGTTGCGGAAGAACAGCGACGACAGCACCTGGATCTGGAAATTGGCGCGCAGCGTCACCTGGTGCAGCCGGCTGTTGATCGCTTCGAGCACGTACCCGGCGTCGCGTTCGAGATTCTCGAACGGCCACTGCAGCTGGAAATTGTCGATCAGGCGCACGATGGTCGCGCCCAGGTTCTCGCGCGTCGGGTAGTAGGCGCGGTAGGTGGGCTTGGCGGCCGGCTCGTCGTTCTCGATGTACTCGGTGCTCACCGCCGGGCGCACGAAGATGAAGTCGTTGTGGAAATGGGTGCGGTGCAGGATCTTGGTGGTGACCGAATTGAAGAAGGTCTCGGCCAGCTCGGGCTGGTGGTGGTCCACCAGCAGCCCGATGTAGTGCAGCTTGACCTGCTGCCAGACGTCCATCGGTTGCTCGCCGGCCTTGAATTCCTTCTCCAGCCGCGCAGTCGCTTCCTTGACGCGCAGGTCGTAAAACTCGATGCGCTCGCGCTGAGCCCGCTGCTGCCCGTGCCAGTCGGCGGTTTCGAAGCGATGCTTGGCGCGCTGCGATTCGGTGCGAAACAGCTGGTAGTGCCGGTTGAAGCCGTCCATCATCGCCTTGGCGATGCCATAGGCCAGCGGCGAATCGAGGCGTTGCGGAAACATGGCGCGCGCGGCCTCGCTACTTCAGCGCCGCGGCGCGTGATGCCACCGATTCGATGGCTTCCCGGTACGCCGCCTCGAGCTGCTTGTTTTCGTCCACGGTGACGTGCAGGTCCTTGAGCAATCCGTCCGACACGCCGTAGACCCAGCCATGCAGCGTGATGCGCTGGCCGCGCTGCCAGGCGTCCTGCATCACGGTGGTGTGGGCGACGTTGACCACCTGCTCGATCACGTTGAGCTCGCACAGCGCGTCCAGTCGCTGCGCCGGTGCCAGCGAGGCCAGCAGCCCCTGGTGGCAGTTGCGCACGTCCTTGACGTGCTGCAGCCAGTTGTCGGCCAGTCCCACCCGGATGCCCTCGAGCGCGGCCTGGACGCCACCGCAGCCGTAGTGCCCGACCACCATCAGGTGCCGGACCTTGAGCTGGTCGATGGCGAACTGGATGGTCGACAGGCAGTTGAGGTCGGTCGGCACGACAACGTTGGCCACGTTGCGGTGCACGAACACCTCGCCCGGCTCCAGCCCGGTGATCTGGTTGGCCGGCACCCGGCTGTCCGAGCAGCCGATCCACATGTAGCGCGGCCGCTGCTGCTGGGTCAACCCGCTGAAGAACCCGGGACGGTCGCGTTCCATCCGGGCAGCCCACTCCCGGTTGTGGACGAACAGGTCTTGCAGCGAGGATGAGGGCATGGGTGCTATTTTCGCCGGGCTACATGGTTTCGCCGAACAGCTCGCGGCCGATCAGCATTCGGCGGATCTCGCTGGTGCCGGCGCCGATTTCGTACAGCTTGGCGTCGCGCCACAGGCGGCCCAGCGGGTATTCGTTGATGTAGCCGTTGCCGCCGAAGATCTGGATGCCCTCGCCGGCCATCCAGGTGGCTTTTTCGGAGCACCACAGGATGACGGAGGCGCAGTCCTTGCGCACCCGGCGCACATGCTCGCTGCCGATCAGATCGAGGTTCTTTCCAACCGTGTAGCAGAAGGCCCGAGCCGCCTGCAGCACCGTGTACATGTCGGCCACCTTGCCCTGAATCAGCTGGAATTCGCCGATGCTCTGGCCGAACTGCTTGCGGTCGTGGATGTAGGGCACGACGTTGTCCATCACCGACTGCATGATGCCGATCGGCCCGGCGGCGAGCACCGCGCGCTCGTAGTCCAGCCCGCTCATCAGCACCTTGGCGCCGCCGTTCAAGTTGCCCAGCACGTTGGACGCCGGCACCTCGACGTCCTGGAACACCAGCTCGCCGGTGTGCGAGCCGCGCATGCCCAGCTTGTCGAGCTTCTGCGCCACCGAGAAGCCGGGCATGCCCTTTTCGACGATGAAGGCCGTGACGCCGCGCGCGCCCAGTTCGGGCTCGGTCTTGGCGTAGACCACCAGGGTGTCGGCATCGGGCCCGTTGGTGATCCACATCTTGCTGCCGTTGAGCAGGTAGACGCCGCCTTTCTCCTGGGCCCTGAGCTTCATCGAGATGACGTCGCTGCCGGCACCGGGCTCGCTCATGGCCAGCGCGCCGACATGCTCGCCGGAGATCAGCTTGGGCAGGTACTTGCGCCTCTGCTCGGCGCTGCCGTTGCGCCTGATCTGGTTGACGCACAGGTTGCTGTGGGCG
Source organism: Comamonadaceae bacterium (assembly GCA_012274225.1). Lineage (GTDB taxonomy): Bacteria > Pseudomonadota > Gammaproteobacteria > Burkholderiales > Burkholderiaceae_C > Ramlibacter. Next base: position 9,457 of record JAAOZX010000284.1, read on the forward strand.
CCGTAGGACAGGCCGACCGAGGCCGAGGCCCGCGAGATCTCCTCCATGGCGACCATGTGCGCCAGATACCCCATGTTGGCGCCGCCATATTCCTCGGAGACGGTGATGCCCAGCACCCCGAGCTCGCCCATCTTGCGCCACAGGTCCATCGGGAACTGGTCGCTGCGGTCGATCTCGGCGGCGCGCGGCGCGATTTCGACGGCGGCGAAGTTGCGCACGGCGTCGCGCAACGCGTCGGCGTCCTCACCGAGCTGAAAGTCAAGTCCTGGGAAGTTCATCTGCGCTCCTGGCTGAATTCTTTCAATGCTGGATGTCATCGCGGCCGACCACCGCCATCAGGGTGCAGCCCATGGTGGCGATCAGCCGGTCACCGCCGGGCTGGACCGAATAGGCCCGGCCTTCGGCCACCGTGACGGTGCGGCCCGGTTTGATGACCTCGCCGACCATGCGAAAACGCTCGCCCTGGGCCGGTGCCAGCAGGTTGATCTTGTATTCGATCGTCAACACCGCCGCGCCGAGCGGCATCAGGCTGAACGCCGAGTAGCCGCAGGCCGAATCGAGCGCCGTGGCGACCATGCCGGCGTGCAGGAACCCGTGTTGCTGGGTCAGCGCCTGGGCCCATGGCAGCTCGATCACCACCCGGCCCGGTTCCACTTCGGCCAGCAGGGCCCCAATCGTGGCCATCGCGGCCTGGCGCGCGAAGCTGGCGCGCACGCGGGCGGCGTAATCCGGGTCTTTCGGCTCGAAGCGGGCAGCGCTCATGCGAAGTCGTGATTGACGTTGACGTAAACGTCAATTATGCACGGCCTGCCGCGGCTTCTCGACCCGAGCCAGCAGTGCCCGGGCTTCCTTTTCGTGGACCTTGACCTCTTCCAGGTTGGCCTGCAGGTCGGCCATCTGCTCTTCCAGCTGCTTGCGGTGCTCGGCCAGCACGGCGAGGAATTTGCGCAACTGCGGCCCGGTGTCGCGCGGGCTGTCGTACATGTCGATGATTTCGCGGGCTTCGGTCAGCGACAAACCGAGCCGCTTGGCACGCAGCGTGAGCTTCAGGCGGGTGCGGTCGCGCGCGCTGTACACGCGATTGCGCCCGCCCGGGCCCAAGCGCTCCGGCCGCAGCAGGCCCATGTCCTCATAGAAGCGCATGGCGCGGGTGGTGAGATCGAACTCCTTGGCGAGGTCGCCGATCGTGTAAGTGGTTGTAGCCATGAAGGGGTGATGTATGACCAGGGACAGTGGGGGCAGGCGCGCGTCCCTACAATACGGATTACATATGACGTTTACGTCAACGTCAATCCGCATTCTGCCCACGTATTCCAAGGCTGTCCCGGGATCCCTTCCATGAACCTGCTTGAGAAGCTGCTGCACTACCCCCTGGGCGACGCCATGCCGGCGCCGGGCGAAACGCTGGAGGTGGTGGCCGGCGAGAACACCGGGTTGACGCCGGCCGTGCGCTGGATCCGCATGGGCCTGCCGTTCGCGCTGGATCACATCAATCTCTGGCTGCTGCGCGACGAGATCGACGGGCGCGCCGGGTGGACGGTGGTCGATTGCTGCATCACCCGCGACGAGTCCAAGGCCCAGTGGCAACGGATCTTCGACAGCCAGCTCGAAGGCCTGCCGATCCTTCGGGTGATCGTCACCCACATGCACCCCGACCACATCGGTCTGGCGCACTGGCTGTGCGAGCGCTGGCAGGCGCCGCTGTGGATCAGCGCCACCGATTTCAGCGCGGCGCGGATCGCCTCGATGAGTACCACCGGTTTCGGCGGCCCGGCGGCGGCGACCTTCTTCGCCAGCCACGGCATG
>JAAOZX010000047.1 GCA_012274225.1 Comamonadaceae bacterium
GCCCAAGGCACGCCGTTGCAGGTCGTCGTGTTTTCCGGTATCGGACCGGGCAACCAGATCCAGTCGGCGGTGCTGCCGCCGCCCTTGGCACTGCAGATCACGGAGCCTTGACATGCGCATCCGCCAATTCGGTTTCACCTTGGTCGAGCTGGTCATCACCGTGGCCATCATCGGCCTGCTCGCGAGCATCGCGGCGCCGCTGACCGAGACGGTGGTGCGAAGGAGCAAGGAGCAGGAACTGAAGGCTGCGCTGACGGGCATGCGCGACGCCATCGACGCGTACAAGGACGCGGTCGACAACGGACGCATCCAGAAGGCTGTCGGCGAGTCGGGCTATCCGCCCTCGCTCGACGTGCTGGTGACCGGCGTCATCGACCGCCGCAGCCCGATCGGCGAAAAGATCTATTTCCTGCGCCGCGTTCCGCGCGATCCGATGGCCGATCCCGGCACGCCGCCCGAGCAGACCTGGAGCCTGCGCAGCTACGACAGCCCGCCGGACGCGCCGAGCGCGGGCAAGGATGTCTTCGATGTCCGCAGCCTGGCCGACGGCAAGGCGCTCGACGGCACCTTGTACCGGGACTGGTGATCGTGATGAAGACCCGCCTGGCACACAACGGCTTCACGCTGATCGAACTGCTGGTGGTGCTGGCCATCATCGGCAGCCTGCTCGCCATCGCCGTGCCGAGCTACTTCGGGACCCTGGACAATTCGCGCGAGACTGCCCTGCGACAAAGCCTGTCCGTGATGCGCGATGCGATCGACCACTACCGGGGCGATGTCGGCAAGTATCCGGACAGCCTGCAGGATCTGGTGACCCGGCGCTACCTGCGCAACATCCCGAGCGACCCCGTTACCGGCGCCGCCGACGCCTGGGTCATCGAGGCACCCCCCGATGCAGGCACGGGCGCCGTGCGCGACGTCAGGAGCGGCGCGCCCGGCAATGGGCGCGACGGCACCGCCTATGGCACCTGGTAGCCCACGGCGCCGCGAGTCCGGCTTCACCTACCTGGGCGTGCTGTTCCTGATGGTGCTGATGGGGCTGGGCCTCGCGGGCACCGCGCAGTTGTGGTCGATCGCCAGCCGGCGGGCGCACGAGCGCGAACTGCTGTGGGTTGGCAATCAGTATGCGCGGGCGCTGAAGTCGTACTACGAGCAGTCTCCGGGCACCCGCCAGTACCCGTTGCGGCTGGAGGATCTGTTGGTCGACAGTCGTTTTCCCGTGCCGCGGCATCACCTGCGGCAGCTCTATGTCGATCCCGTCACGCGTGACGGTTGGGGTGTGATCCTGAACCCGGATGGGCGCGTCGGCGGCGTCCACAGCCTGTCGGACGAGACGCCGCTGAAACAGGACGGCTTTCCGCTCAAGTGGGAGGGCTTCAAGGGCACCGCCAAGTATTCCGACTGGCGCTTTCTGGTCGATGCACGACTCATCGATGCCACGAAGCAACCGTCGGACACCGGCGCCACAGTGCCCACGCCGGGTGCCACCGGCGCAACGGCGCCCACGCCGGCCGCCGCCGGCGCTGCCGCTCGCCGCTGAGCTGCCGGTTTTTCCGGCGCCGCTCCGCAGGCACCACGAACCCGCCGAAGAAGACGGACAGTGCGCGCCCAGTCGCAACTTCCGGCCGGCTCCTCGACCCAAAAAAAAAGCCGAACTTTCGGTTCGGCCCAAAAGTCGACTCCCGGCGGGATCGCCGGCGGCCTACCCGCGGGCGATCCCCGGTGGGGGCGACGCGCTATTGACTGTCGTGTGAGGCAAGCCTGTCGTGCGCTCTGGCCGCCAGCAAGTCCGTGGTCCTCGCCAGCAAGCGCTGCACATCCTCGGTTTCGTAGACGCGAGTCCACTTGCCGCTGCGGCCGTCGCCAACCAGGAGCACGCCGGCGTGCTGTTCGAAGTTGGCACTGTAGACACCGAAGCCCTTCAGTGCTTCGGTGACGTCCGACGCGGCCCCGGTGAGCCACTGCCACCCGGTTCGTGCGCCGTACAGTGCCGAATAGGCCTTCAGCTTCGCCGGCGTGTCGCGCGCAGGATCGACGGTCAACGAAACCAGGCGCACCTGGCTTTCGAGCAGCCCGCCGAGCTGGTCCTGCAGTTGCGACAGCGTATGGGTCACCATGGGGCATACATCGGTGCAACTGGTGTAGATGAAGCTCACCACCACCACCTTGTCGCTGACCACATCGCTGAGCAGCCGTACGCGGTGGCCGTCCTTGTCGAGCAAGTTGGTATCGGAGATTTTCACCACCTTGCCCTGCAACGCGGCCATCGACGCGCCAGGTCCCTGCTGGGCTGGCCCGCCATGCACATGCCCTTCGTGGCACCAGGCTGCGCTCGCCGGCAGCATCGCCAGTGCCACGGCGAAAGCCGTTCCGGTCAGCCAATTTTCTCTATTCACCGTTTGCTCCTTGTCAAATTCTCGCTGTCAACCCCCTGTTGTGACAGGACGTACGATCTGTCACGCAAAGAACGGACCAGGGTTTCCAACCATCGGACCGCTGCAAGGCAGGACGGGGGCGATTCCATGGCGAAAACTGGGTGCATCGAGTGGTTCGTCGCCGCGGGACGCCCCGTGAACCTGCGGAATCCCCCAACTCTGGGTGGGGACTGGCGGAAATCCCCACCGCATTCAGCGCACCATGCCGTTGCTCTGGAGGCTGTGGTAACGCACGAGTACCCGGGGCACATAGCGTCGGGTTTCGGCGTACGCGGGAATCGCACCGCTGCGCTCCACGGCGGAAGGCCCGGCGTTGTACGCCGCCAAAGCCAGCGGCAGGTCATTGCCGAACCGGGACAGCAACTCCTTCAGGTAGCGCGCGCCGCCGTCGATGTTGGCGGCCGGGTCGCGCGCGTCGTCCACTCGCAGGTAGCGGGCCGTCTGCGGCATGAGTTGCATCAGCCCCAGCGCGCCTTGCGGGGACACCGCGGCGGCATTGAAATTCGATTCCACCTCGATGATCGCCTGCAGCAGCGCGACGGGCAGCCCGTGGGCGTCCGCTGCGGCGAGCACCAGGGGGGCGAATTTCTCGCGGCGTCGAAATGCCGGGCCGGGGTCGTCCGGCGCGGCCTGGCTGCGCCGCGTCTTCACCGCGCTGGCCATGACAGGCGCGCTGCCAACGGGGTCCACATTGCTCAGGACGATGCCTTCCGGGCCGTCGTCGCGCACGGAGATCTGCGCGTGGGCCGTCGACACGAGGGCGAGGGCCGCGACGACCGCCAGGAAAACGCCGGGGTGCAGTCGCCGAGAGCGGGGGAGGGCATGGGGCATGGGCTTGGTCCAGGGACGATGGTGGGGACGGGATGCAAGGCCCGTCCGCCGCCATGTGGAACGCAAGTCCTGAGCCAACTCCAGGAAACCGCCAGGCACCGTCGGCACCAATCTTGCATCTGCCATCCCATGTCCATCCCTGCCTGCTGTGCCGAATCCACCATGCCACACGACACGTTCTTCTCCATCGGCCCCTTCCGGACCGGGCGGCCAGCCCGGGGCTTCACCTTGCTGGAACTGCTGATCGTGCTGGTGGTGCTGGGCCTCCTGGTCAGCATCGTCGGCCCGAAGTACTTCACCCAGCTCGGCAAGTCGGAATCGAAAGCGGCGCAGGCGCAGGTTGCCAGCCTGGCGAAGGCGCTCGACATGTATCGGGTCGACCTCGGACGCTACCCCACGACGGAACAGGGTCTGGCGGCGCTGAGCGTCGCGCCCACGAACGAGCCGAAGTGGCGCGGACCCTATCTGCAGAAACCTGCGCCGGCTGATCCGTGGGGGCATGCGTACGTCTACAAATCGCCCGGCGAACACGGCGACTTCGACCTGCTGTCGTACGGCAAGGACGGCACCCCCGGGGGGACCGACGACAACGCCGACATACTTTACTGACGGCAAGA
>JAAOZX010000285.1 GCA_012274225.1 Comamonadaceae bacterium
GGAAATCAAATGGATTCATGTATGGGTGCGGATTTTGTGATCCCGATGGTCATCGATGGAACGTGCTTTTCATGGACGCCGGCAAAATGCCCGGGTAGCGGCCCTTTATGGAGGTACACAGCGTGACCGACGTCATCACTCTGTCGAACACACGTTGGGATCAGCAAGTCACAACAGCGGAGCGCGAACTCGCAGTGGATGCGCTGGAACGGGGAAGCGTCCTGCTCTTCCCTCAGCTCAGCTTCCGGATTGCAGACAGCGAAGGCCAGTTCCTGTCGCCGGCAGTCGCCGGGGAGGGAAAGAATGTCAGTCTGGATCCGGCCAATGGATTGCTGAGCGGCAGCAGCGTGAACGACGCCGATCTGCAGCGATTGCAGAACATGATGAAGCGCTTCGCCGCGTCGAGCCGGCAATTGCTAAGCTGCGTATTGCCACACTACGAGGCGGGCTTGGAGCAGGGCCGCACCAGCTTCCGGCCCACGGAGATCGCCGGGCGGCGAACCTCATGGCGGAAGGACGATACGCGTCTGCACGTGGACAGTTTTCCGTCGTCGCCCACCCAGGGAAACCGAATACTGCGTGTCTTCACCAACGTCAGTCCACGTGGACAAAGCCGCAACTGGAGGCTCGGCGAATCGTTCGAAGGCGTTGCGCGCCGCTACCTGCCTTCTCTCACCGGGCCGATCTGGGGCGCCGACCGTGTGCTTGATTTGCTTGGCATTACAAAGCGTCGACGTGCTGCCTATGATCACTACATGCTGCAATTGCATGACCGGATGAAGGCGGACCTGGCATACCAGTCGCAAGTCGCTCAACGCGCCTTCGAGTTCCAGGCCGGAAGCACCTGGATGGTCTTTACGGACCTCGTGTCGCATGCGGCAATGAGTGGGCAGTACGCGTTCGAACAGACCTACTATTTGCCTGTCAATTCCATGCTGGATCCGTCGAGGGCGCCGCTTCGCATTCTTGAAAGGCTTCTCGGCCGTGAGCTTGCGTGATGCCCGACCCCTCATTGCAGTGGACCTCGCACGGCGGCCGCTGAATTCCAACCGACGAATGCCGCGACCGATGCCCGAACTGCGCGAATCATGGGCCCGTGCCTGGAGGCGCATCGGCGCGCGCACGGCGGGGGAAGGAACCTACGACGCGCTTCTCGCCCGCTACGGCGAGCTGCACCGCAAGTACCACACGCTTCGGCACCTGGGCGAATGCCTTGCCTGGTTCGAGTCGGTCCAGGGCCTGGCAGACAGGCCCGGCGAAGTGGAAGCCGCATTCTGGTTCCATGACGCGATCTACGATGTGCGGCGCTCGGATAACGAGGAACGCAGTGCTGAATGGGCCAGGACGGCGGCGGGCGAGGGTGGCGTGGCAAGGGACGTCGTCGAGCGCATTCACTCCCTGATCATGATCACGAAGCACACCGGCGCTCCCGCGGGAGCGGACGAGCAACTGGTGGTCGACATCGACCTCGCAATCCTCGGCTCGAACAAGGAGCGATTCGCCGGGTACCAGCGGCAGATTCGGGCGGAGTACGCCCATGTCCCCGACGGGCAATTCGCGCAGCGGCGCCGGGCCATCCTCCAGTCGTTTCTGGATCGGCCGCGGATCTACAGCACGGCGTACTTCCATGAGGCGCTCGAAAACGCGGCCCGGGCCAACCTGCGGCTCGCCATCGACATGCCTTGAGAAGGCGAACTGAAGGCGCGGTAGCATCGATGTTCCGCAAGGCCAGGAGAGTGGCGTGACCGAATCACTGCAAGCGCTTCTGATCGAGATCGAGCAGTTCGGGCTGAACAACGACAGCACCATCAGCGACCGGCCCCGGCGCATGTTGAACATCACCCGCGACACCGGCGAGTTTCTTTCCGTGCTGGTCCGCGCCATGAATGCGCGGCGGGTGCTGGAGATCGGCACTTCGAACGGCTATTCGACGCTCTGGCTGGCGCTGGCGGCCAAGGCGGTCGATGGACGCGTCACCACGGTCGAGCGGTCCGATTTCAAGCTCGCCCTGGCAGCGCGCAACTTCGAGCGCTCCGGGCTTGGCCCTTTCATCGCCCAGGTCCATGGTGAAGCGGGCGCCCTTCTCGAAAGCAGTGGCGAAGGCAGCTACGACCTGGTCTTCCTGGATTCCGAGCGCTCGGAATATCCGGGCTGGTGGCCCCGGATCAAGCGGGTGCTGCGCCAGGGCGGGCTGCTGGTCGTGGACAACGCCACCTCCCATGCCGCGGAAGTGGCGGCCCTGGTCGCGATGGTCGCGGCGGACCCCCAGTTCACGACCTGCACCGTTCCGATCGGCAACGGTGAGTTCATGGCGACCCGGTCGCCCCGGTAGGGCTGTCCGAATCGCCCCAGGAGACAGCTCGCATGACCCGCTCCGTTCTCGTCCGCCCGATCCGCCCATCCGACTTTGATGCCTGGAAGCCGCTCTGGGACGGCTACAACGCCTTCTACGGTCGCAACGACGAGACCGCATTGCCGAGCGAGGTCACGGACACGACCTGGCAACGCTTCTTCGACCAGGGCGAACCGGTCTTCGCGCTGGTGGCGGAAAGCGACGGCCAGCTGGTCGCACTGGTGCACTACCTGTTCCATCGCAGCACCACGCGCATCGAGCTCACCTGCTACCTGCAGGACCTGTTCACGACGCCGGGCCAGCGCGGCCAGGGCATCGGGCGGGCGTTGATCGAGGGCGTCTACCAGGAAGCCAGGGTCGCGGGAATCCATCGCGTGTACTGGCACACGCAGGAGACCAACGCAGCGGGCCGGCTGCTCTATGACAAGGTGGCCAGCCATCTCGGCTTCATCGTCTACACGCATGACGCATAGCGCGGGCGCGGGGCGAGGGTCGCAGTTCGGCCGACTGGCTACACTCGGCGACATGAAGAACCGGTCCACCACTGCTCAAGCCATCGGCCTGATCGGCTGGCTTGCAGTGGCGTTCGCGACTGCCGCCGTGGGGGCCGCCGCCTCGATCCAGGCAGCGACTTTCTACGCCCAACTGGTTCGGCCTTCGTGGGCACCGCCGGGCGGTGTCTTCGCTCCGGTCTGGACCGCGCTCTACACGCTGATGGGCCTGGCGGCATGGCTGGTCTGGCGCGAGAACGGCCAGCGCGCCCGCATCCCACTGGCCTTGTTCCTGATCCAACTTGTCGCCAATGCGCTTTGGTCGTGGCTGTTCTTCGGTTGGCATCTCGGCGCCTGGGCGTCGGCCGAAGTGCTGGTGCTGCTGGCGCTGATTGCGGCGACCCTGGTCGGGTTCTGGCGCGTTCGACCGCTGGCTGGCCTGTTGCTGGTTCCGTACCTGGCCTGGGTCGCCTTCGCCAGTGCGCTCACCTGGTCGGTCTGGCGAAACAATCCGGGCGCGCTGGGATGACGCTGGCCCAGGGCGCCGGGTTACGGACGACTTTGGGAGCAGTGCCTTCACTCCGGCCAGCGGTGCAGTCCAGCGCCAGCCGTAGGCGCCCCGCATGAAGCGAAGATACCTCTACGTGCTGTTGTTCGCGCTGCCGGCGTTGCTGGCGTCGGCTGCCGTTGCGCTGGCGTTGTTCGGGGCTGTCGCGGGTGCGCTGTGGCTCTTTGTTTTCGGCGACAAGCCCTGGCCGTCCGCCGTCGATAGGGTGCTGGTGCCGCTGACTCTTGTCGCCCTTGCGGCGATGTGGGTGGGCCTGTTGTCCAGGGCCTACGCCTTCGGCAAGCGCCAGGAGCAGGGCCCCGCGCCGGTGACCCGGCACGCGGCCGTGGCGGCAGGAGCGACCGTGCTGCTGGTGCTCCTGGCGGTTTCGTACCAGTGGCGTGTCGGCAATATCGGCCCGAAGGACGATGGAACCCTGTGTTCCGAGTTCTGCCGGGACAAAGGGTTCTCGGGCAGCGGGATGCCGCCGCGCAACCAGGGCGCCGCCACCTGCAGCTGTCTCGATGCGCAGGGACGGGAGGCGGTGAAGGTGCCGATCGCCGAGGTGCCCGGCCGCCGTCCCTAGCAGCGATGTTCAGCCCCACTGGCGGACTCAAGCTGCTGACCGGCAACCTCGGACGCAGCGTGATCAAGGTTTCGGCGGTGCCCGCCGGTCGCCGCGTGATCGAGGCGCCGGCGCGCGTCTTCAGCGCGCAGGACGAACTGCTGCGCGCCTTCAATGCCGGCCAGCTCGCGCCGCCCGAAGCGGCCGCCGGTGGACCCCTGGCGAAGCTGCGCGATGGCGATCGGGTGCGGCTCGATGCCGACGCCGGCACCCTGCAGGCATGGGTCCCCGAAGCCGAATGGGCCGCGCGCGACCGGGCGCAACTGCCGCCGGCACGGAAGGTGGCAAACTCCCATGGCGTGGGGAGAGAATGGGTCAGCGCCTTCCGGCGCAACGCTCCGGCCGCGCAAGAGGGAGCTGGCACATGGCCGTGACATTGACGCCACTGGAGGTGATGAGCGACGCGCCGGTGATTCCGGTGATCGTGCTGACGGAACTGGCACAGGCCGTGCCGCTGGCGCGCGCCATGGTTGCCGGTGGGATTCGGATGCTCGAAGTGACGCTGCGCACCCCGGTGGCGCTGGCCTGCATCGAGGCGATTGCCCGCGACGTTCCCGAGGCCGTGGTCGGGGCCGGCACCATCCGCAGCGCCGCCGATGCGCAGGCCGCGGCAATGGCCGGCGCTCGCTTTGGCGTCAGTCCCGGCTATACCGGCGCTATCGGCAAGGCCTGCCATGACCTGGGGCTGCCGTTGCTGCCGGGCGTGGCCACCGCCGGCGAGATCATGGCCGCGCAGGAAGACGGCTACACCGCGCTCAAATTCTTCCCCGCCGTGCAGGCCGGCGGCCTGGCGATGCTCAAGGCCTGGCAGGGGCCGTTCGGCGACGTGAAGTTCTGCCCCACGGGCGGTATCACGGGGGGCAATGCCGGAGAGTTCCTGCGCCTGCCCAACGTGGTGTGTGTCGGCGGCTCCTGGCTGACGCCTCGCGAGACCCTGGCGCGCGGCGAATGGGCCCACATCACGCAGATTGCGCAGCAGGCGGCCGGGCTGAAGCGCCATTCACTCTAAAAAGGCGCCTGCGGCGACTTTTAGAGTGGCGCTGGTCAGCGCATCAACTCGAATTAAATCGCTCAGCGGTTTATTTCGAGTTCAGTCGTCGCGCTGGATCAGCTCGATCTTGTAGCCGTCCGGGTCGGTGACGAAGGCGATGATGGTGCTGCCCCCCTTGACCGGCCCGGCTTCGCGGGTCACGTTGCCGCCGCCCATGCGGATCTTTTCGCAGGCGGCGTGGGCGTCCGGCACGCCCAGCGCGATGTGGCCATAGGCGGTCCCGAGCTCGTAGTGGTCGACCCCGTGGTTGTAGGTCAGCTCGATCTCGGCCTGCTCCGGATTGCTGCCGTACCCGACGAAGGCCAGTGAATACTTCTGCTCGGGCCGCTCGGTCGTGCGCAGCAGTTTCATGCCGAGCACGCGGGTGTAGAAGTCGATGGAGCGCTGCAGGTCGCCCACTCGCAGCATGGTGTGAAGGAATCTCATGCAGCGATTATGAGGCGCCTGGGTTAAGCTGGCAGTGTCCGCCATGATCATCCTTCCGACCATCCGTCTTGCCGCCGCCGCCGACGCTGAGGCGATCGCCCGGATGTCGCGCGACCACATCGAGCACGGGTTGGGCTGGAGCTGGACGCCGCGGCGGGTGCTCAAGTCCATTGAAGAGAGCTCGACCAACGTCGCTGTGCTGCATGAAGACCGGTCCATCCTCGGTTTCGGCATCATGAGCTACGGCGAAGTGAAGGCGCACCTGTCACTGCTGTGCGTGGCCCCGGACCACCGGCAGCGCGGGCTGGGCGCGGCGCTGCTGACGTGGCTCGAGAAGTGCGCGCTCACGGCCGGGCTGGAGCGAATCCAGCTCGAGGCGCGCGCCGACAACCCGGGCGCCATCGCGTTCTACCAGGACCAGGGCTATAGCGCCATCGGTTCGGTCGCCGGCTATTACCGCGGCGAAGTGGACGCGCTACGGCTTCAGAAGATGCTGCGCGGCGGGGACCCTGGCTGAACTGCGCACCGAAGCCGGACTGCCGGACAGCCGGACGCAGAAGACGCAAAAACACGCAAAAGACGCAGAAGAAACAAGAATAGGAATCTCAATCCTTTAGCTGTTTGGCTGTCCTTTTGCGTCTTTTGCGATCTTCTGCGTCTTCTGCGTCCGGCTGTTCTGTCTCTTATTTGTATTCGCCTCAAACCACCAGCCGCGCCGAAGGTCCAGTGCTGGTGCGGGCTTCGATCGCGGCGCCCGCCGCGAGGCACAGGTCCTCGCGAAAACGTCCCGCCACCAGTTGCACCCCCACCGGGGTGCTGCCGACCTTGCCCGTCGTCACGGTAAGCGCCGGCAACCCGGTGAGCGGCAGCGCGACCATCGGCAGTTGCGAACGCCAGACGCGGGCGTAGTTTTCGGGTCCCTTCAGGTCCAGGTCGTCGATGAAGGGCAGCTCGGCGCTCACCGGCAGCAACACCACCGGATAGCGCTCCAGGAAGATCTGCCAGGCCCGCACGATACCCAGTCGCCGCGATAGCGCCGAGGAGAACTCGGGAATGCCGATAGCCCGCGCAATCTCGGCCTGCCCGGCCAAGGCGGCGATCGCGCCCGGGTCGCCTTCGGCCTGCGCCGCCTTGACCTGCGCGTCGTAGCCGTCGCCCATCCACAGCGTGATCAGGATTCCTGCCGCCTCCATCAATGACGGCAATGCCTCGACCTCGTCGACTACCCAGCCGGCATCACGCAGGCAGGCGCCCGCATTCATGAGCGCCTGGCACACCTCCGGCTGTGTGTCCATGCCGTCCGGACGCAGGCACATCGCGACCCGGCGTGGCAGGTCGGCGCCGGCGAGCGGCGCCGGCACCCACCAGGGGTCGCGCGGATCGGGGCGCGACATCGCCAGCAGGCCCAGCCGCAGGTCGTCGATGGTGCGGGCGATCGGACCCGACACCGCCATGATCTGGCCACCGATGACCCGCTCCTGCGCTGCGCTGGCGTTGTAAGCCGCGACCCGGCCGAAGCTGGGCCTGAGGCCGTGCACGCCACAGGCGTAGGCGGGGTAGCGGATCGATCCGGCGATGTCGGTGCCGTGTGCCAGGTGGCAGATGCCGGCCGCAACCGCCGCGGCGGCGCCGCCCGAAGAGCCGCCCGGTGTGAGGGCAGGATCGTGCGGGTTGCGGGTGGCGCCGTGCAGCAGGTTGCTGGTGAACCAGCGGTAGCTGAAGGCCGGCGTGTTGGTGCGTCCCAGTGGCACGGCCCCGGCCGCGAGCAGGCTGTCCACCACCGGGCTGTTGCTAAGCGCAATCAGGTCCTTCTGCGATTTCACACCGTTCGTGGTTGCATAGCCGACCTGGTCGATGTTGACCTTGATGCCGACGGTGACGCCGGCCAGCGGCCCGACGTCTTCGCCGCGCGCGATCGCCTGGTCCACTTGCCGGGCCCGTGCCAAGACCTCGTCGGGCCGGCATTCGACCACGGCGTTCAGTGCCGGGTTGGCGGCGTCCAGACGGGACAGCGCCGCTTGCGCGACCTCGGCGGCGGAAACCTTCCGCAGGGCAACCAGGTTGGCGATCTGGCTCGCCGAAAGTTTCCAGAGGTCGGGGGTCGCGGTCATGGGGCGCAAGCCTGCGGCGTTCCGGCCGCCCCGTCAAGGCCCGCGCGCCCCGCTACTTCAGGTCGAACACCAGGCAGGTGGTGGTGGCATGCGCGTACAGGGCGCCGTCCGGCCCGTACAGCCGCCCCTCGGCCGTGGCGAGCTGGCGGCCGCAGTGGACGACCTTGCCCTCGGCGCGCACCCGGGGCGCCTTGGGGCCGATGGCGCGCACCAGGTTGACGCTCAGCTCGGCCGTCGTGTAGGTCCGCCCCGCCGGCATCAGGGTGTTCACGGCGCAGCCCAGCGCCGAATCCAGCAGCGTGGCATACCAGCCGCCATGAATCGTGCCCATGGGATTGAGGTGTGCCGGCCCCGGCGTGCCCTGGAACACCGCACGGCCCTCGCCGACTTCCACCAGGAAGAAGTCCAGCGTGCGGGCAATCGTCGCGTAGGGCAGCTCGCCGCGCAGCAGCGCCTGCATGATTTCCAGCCCGTTCTTGCCGGTCAGCTGCTCCGGCCGGGCTGTCCCCGGTCCCGCGCCGGCCTCGAGCCGCGCCAGCGCTTCGCGCTCCTGCGCCAGCCAGGCCTCGAGGTGGTCCTGCTTGCTCATCGCGGATTCCTTTCCAGATAAACTTGCATATGCAATAGTTGCAGGTACAATAATCTCCATGGACACCGCTGTCAAGCCCCAGGGCTGCACCAACCTCAAGTTGCGCCAGCTGATGCGCCGGGTAACGCAGCACTACGACGCCGAGGTCGGCAAGACCGGCCTGAGGGGAACGCAGTACTCGCTGCTGTCCTATGTGGTCAAGCTCGGCCCGATCCGCCCCGGCGACCTGGCGCGCGAGATGAAGATCGGCGCGTCGACGCTGACGCGCAATCTGCGACCGCTGATCGCCGCCGGCTGGCTGCGGCTGGATGCCGGCGCCGACGGCCGCAGCCGGCTGGTCAGCGCTACCGACGCCGGCCGTGAGAAGCGCCAGGAGGCGCAGCGGCGCTGGCGCGTCGCGCAGGAAGGAATCAACCGCATCCTGGGCGCCGGGCGTGTCGTCCGGTTGCATGCGCTGATCGACGATTGCATGGAGTTGCTCTCACCTTTGCCCGCAGGAGACGACGATGAATGAAGCCAAGCGCTCCCAGGTGAAATCGATTTCGTTCTGGCTGGTGCTCCTGGCCGCGGCCGGCACCTTTGCGCTGACCATGGGCACGCGCCAGACCATGGGCCTGTTCCTTTCGTCGGTGAACACTTCGACCGGCCTCGGCCTGGCCAGCATCAGCCTGGCGTTCGCCTTCGGCCAGCTCTGGTGGGGTTTGACCCAGCCGTTTGCCGGCGCCATGGCCGACAAGATCGGCGCTGGCCGGGTGCTGTTCATCGGTGTGCTGCTGGTGGCGTTCGGTACCTTCATCACGCCGTTCATGACCACCACCTGGGGCCTCGTCCTGGCCATCGGCGTGCTGTCGGCCGGAGGCGCCGGCATGGCCGGCCCGGCCGTGCTGATGGCGGCTGCCACCCGGCTGATTCCCAACGAGAAGCGGGGCCTGGCCACCGGCGTCATCAATGCCGGTGGTTCGTTCGGCCAGTTCGTGATGGCACCCATAGCCACTGCGTTGA
>JAAOZX010000286.1 GCA_012274225.1 Comamonadaceae bacterium
CCCAGCCAGTACATGCGCACGATGTCGCGGAAGCGGTCGTTCCATTCGTGCCAGCCCGGCGCAAACGCGCCGACCTGGTAGCCCCCCGGCGCGACGTCCCAGGGTTCGGCGATGCGCTTGACGCGCGCGAGCACCGGGTCCTGTGCCATCGCCGTGAAGAGCGCCACGCGCGGACTGAACCGATGGTCCAGCGCGGAATCGCGCCCCAGCGTGGCGGCCAGGTCGAAGCGAAAGCCGTCGACGCCGAAGGCCTGGACCCACCAGCGCAGGCTGTCCATGACGAATTGCACCATGCGCGGCTCGCCGGCATTGATCGTGTTGCCGCAGCCGGTGAAGTTCAGGTATTGGCCGGCGCCGTCCAGCGCATAGGTGCCGGCGTTGTCCAGCCCGCGCCAACTGAGGGTCGGGCCGGGTGCGCCGCCTTCGGCCGTGTGGTTGAAGACCACGTCGAGCACCACCTCGATGCCGTGGCGATGCAGCCGGTCGACCATGGCGCGGAACTCGTCGCGCACGGCCTGGCCATCGCGTGGGGCGGTGGCGTAGCCCGGCTCGGGCACGAAGAAGGCCAGCGTGTTGTAGCCCCAGTAGTTGGTCAAGCCCCGGTCGATCAGGTGCTTTTCGTCGATGTGCAGATGGACCGGCAGCAGGCACAAGGTGGTGATGCCCAGCTTCCGGTAGTGCGCAAGCAGGGGCGCGTCCGCGAGGGCGGCGTAGGTGCCGCGCAAATGCTCCGGCACGCCCGGGTGGAGGCGGGTCAGCCCCTTGACGTGCGCCTCGCAGATCACGGTGTGCCCAGGCGCGATCGCCGGACCGGACGCGATGGCCGCACCGGCAGCCAGCTCCCGCGCCAGATCGACGACCCTGGCCTTGGGCATGCGCGCGGCGTTGTCGCCCGGATCGGGTTGCTGCTGCCCCGACGCGTCGAGTGTCCACGCCAGTTCCGCGGAGAGCCTGCCCGTTTCCTGCCACAGTTCGCGGGCATAGGGGTCGATCAGCAGCTTGGCCGCATTGAAGCGGTGGCCGGCGGCGGGCTGCCAGGGGCCGTCAGCGCGCAATCCGTACAGTTGACCGGCGGCCAGGCCGGGCAGGAATCCGTGCCAGACCCCGTCGGTGCACTCCGGCAGTTGCGCGCGCCCGGTCTCTTCGCCGGTCGTCGCGTCGAACAGGCACCAGTGCAGCGCGCTGGCGTGACGGGCGCTGACGGCCAGGTTCACGCCCGACTGCCCCAGCCACGTCATCGGTGTCGCACCCAGCGGCCACGGCTGGCCCCGCAGGCAGGTGCGCGTCGTCGGCACGGGCGTCATGCGTCGGACCCGGGCTCGAGCCAGAGCACACTCAGCGGCGGCAACGTCAGGACCAGCGACAGGGGCAGGCCGTGGGCCGGCACCGGCTCGGTGCGGACGGCGCCCAGGTTGCCCATCCCGCTGCCGGCGTAATGCGCCGAATCGGTGTTGAGGCACTCGCGCCACTCCCCGCCTTGCGGCACGCCCATGCGATAGCCGTGGCGCGGCACCGGCGTGAAGTTGCATGCCACCAGCACCTGTTGGCCGGGGCCGGGGCCGTGGCGGATGAAGCCGAAGACCGAATTGGCCCGGTCGTCGACCTCGGTCCAGGAAAATCCGCCGGGTTCGTCGTCGCGGGCATGGAGAGCCGGACGGCTGCGATACAGGCGGTTGAGGTCGCGCACCAGGCGCTGCACGCCGGCGTGTCCCGGGTCATTCAACAAGCTCCAGTCGAGTTCGGCGTCATGGTTCCATTCGTGCCGCTGGCCGAGCTCGGAACCCATGAACATCAGCTTGCGGCCCGGTTGTGCGTACATCAGGGCGAACAAGGCCTTCAGGTTGGCGCGCTTCTGCCAGGCGTCGCCGGGCATCCGGTCGTACAGCGAACCCTTGCCGTGCACCACCTCGTCGTGCGACAGCGGCAGGATGAAGTGCTCGCTGTAGGTATAGACCATGACGAAGCTGAGGCTGTCGTGGTGGTGCTGGCGGTGGATCGGATCGTGCGCGAAGTAGGCCAGGGTGTCGTGCATCCAGCCCATGTTCCACTTGTAGTTGAAGCCCAGGCCCTGCGCCCACGGCGGCTTGGTCACGCCGGGGAAGGCCGTGGATTCCTCCGCCATCGTCACCGTGCCCGGGACCTGCTCGCCGATGACCCGGTTGACGTCGCGCAGGAAGGCGATGGCCTCGAGGTTCTCGCGGCCGCCGAAGCGGTTGGGAATCCATTGCCCCTCGGCGCGGCTGTAGTCGCGATAGAGCATGGAAGCCACCGCGTCCACCCGCAGCCCGTCGATGCCGTAGCGTTCGATCCAGAACAAGGCATTGCCCACCAGGAAGTTGCGCACCTCGTTGCGGCCCCAGTTGTAGATCAGCGTGTCCCAGTCGCCATGCAGACCTTCGCGCGGATCCGCATGCTCGTACAGCGCCGTCCCGTCGAAGCGGGCCAGCCCGTGGGCATCGCCCGGAAAGTGGCCCGGCACCCAATCCAGGATCAGTTGCAGCCCGGCGTCGTGCGCGGCCGCGACGAAGGCGCGAAACGCCTGCGGCGTGCCATAGCGCGCAGTGGGCGCAAACAGGCCCGTGGGCTGGTAGCCCCAGGAGGCGTAGAACGGATGCTCGTTGATGGGCATCAGCTCGATGTGGGTGAAGCCCAGGTCGGCCACATAGGGCACCAGATGCTGCGCCAGATAGTCCCAGTCGGGCAGCTGGCCGCCGGGCCGGCGCCACGAACCGGCATGGACCTC
>JAAOZX010000287.1 GCA_012274225.1 Comamonadaceae bacterium
GCCCGCTGTTCAGCATTTCGCAGCGACCGGAGAGCGCCCCTTTGTTTTCGATCATACAAGCCGCAGGCTGGCCGATTTGGCCCTTGGTAGCCTGCTCAATTCTCGCGCTCGCCCTGGTGATCGAGCGCTTCATCAGCCTTACCGCAGCCAAGGTGGCGCCGCCCAAGCTCCTCGACGAGGCCCTGGCGGTATCGCGAACCGCGGTGCCGACGCCCGACGTCGTGCGTCAGCTCGAGGAGAACTCGGCGCTCGGCGAGGTGCTGGCCAGCGGCCTGCGCGCGCTCAACTCCGACCCGCGCTGCAGTGAAGTGGACATGCGTGCCAGCATGGAAAACACCGGCCGCGTCGTGGCGCATAGCCTGGAGCGCTACCTGAGCTCGCTCGCCACCATCGCCTCGGCGGCGCCACTGCTGGGCCTGCTGGGCACGGTGATCGGCATGATCGAAATCTTCGGCTCGCAGTCGGCCGCCGGCGGGGCCACCGGCGGCAATCCGGCGCAGCTCGCGCACGGCATTTCGGTCGCCCTGTACAACACCGCGTTCGGGCTGATCGTGGCCATCCCGTCGCTGATCTTCTGGCGCTACTTCCGCGTGCGGGTGGACGAGTACCTGCTCACGCTGGAACTGGCGGCCGAGCGCTTCGCCCGCCACCTCAACGGCCTGCGCCACCCATGAGCGGGCGCCACCGGCGGTCCCGGGCAGCGGCTTCATGAACTTCCGTCCGCGTAAGAAGGAGGAGCCGGAGATCAACCTGATCCCGTTCATCGACGTGCTGCTGGTGGTGCTGATCTTCCTGATGCTGTCGACGACGTACAGCAAGTACACCGAGCTGCAGTTGCGCCTGCCGGTGGCCGACGCCGACGTGCAGCGCGACTACCCCAAGGAAGTGATCGTCGGCGTGAGCAGCGACGGCAAGTACGTCGTCCAGGGCGCCGCCGTGCCGGGCCGCAGCGTGGAAGCGGTCGCGCTCGCACTGACCGAGGCGGCCAAGGCCGGCAAGGACAGTGTCGTCATCATCAGCGCGGACGCCGCCGCGACGCACCAGTCGGTGATCACCGTGATGGAAGCGGCGCGCCGCTCGGGCCTCACGCAGATCACGTTCGCCACGCAGTCGTCGGCCCACGCCGGAAAGCGCTGACCATGGCGCTCGCGCCGGCAATGCAGCGCGCGTGGTTGCGGCGCGGGCCGCTCGCCTGCCTGCTCTGGCCGCTGTCGCTGGTCTTCGGCGCCCTTGCTGCCGTGCGCCGTGCTGCCTACGGCATCGGCCTCCTGCCCCGCGGCGGCGTCAGCGTGCCGATGGTGGTGGTCGGCAACGTGGTGGCGGGCGGTGCCGGCAAGACACCGGTCGTGATCGCGCTGGTCGAGCACCTGCGTTTGCGAGGCCTCAAAGCCGGCGTCATTTCGCGCGGCCATGGGCGCCGCGCCAAGGGTTGTCGCGAGGTGAAAGCCGACAGCCGCGCTGGCGAGGTGGGCGATGAGCCGTTGCTGATTGCACGCTCGGCCTCCGCGCCGGTGTTCGTGGCAACCCGGCGGCTCCAGGCCGCACAGGCGCTGCTGGCTGCCTATCCGGCCACCCAGGTGATCGTCAGCGACGACGGCTTGCAGCACTACCAGATGCAGCGCGACCTGGAGATCTGCATATTCGACGAACGTGGTGTCGGCAACGGCTGGCTGTTGCCGGCCGGACCCCTGCGCGAGTTCTGGCCGCGCCCGGTCGACCTGGTGCTGCGCAGCGGAGCGGCCGCGGCAATCGCCGGGTTCGATGTCCGGCGCCACCTGGCCGCCCAGGCGGTGCGCGCCGACGGCAAGCACATCGATCTGGCCGCGCTGCGCGCCCGTCCAATGGCTGCGGTGGCGGCGATCGCCCGGCCCGAACGCTTCTTCGCCATGTTGCGCGAGCGGGGGCTGCAGCCGGCCCGCACCGTCGGGCTGCCGGATCACGATGCATTCGACGCGATGCCGCCTGGACTCGACGGCATCGAGCTGGTCTGTACGGAGAAGGACGCGGTCAAGCTATGGGCCTTGCGCCCCGACGCCTGGGCTGTGCCATTGCAGGTCGAGATCGACCCGGCCTTCTGGAGCGCCTTCGACCGTTTGCTGGACGCGAAGCTATCATCGCGCCATGGACTCCAAACTTCTTGAGCTGCTGGTCTGCCCGGTCACCAAGGGCCACCTGGATCTCGACCGCGAGCACCAGGAACTGATCTCGCGCAGCGCGCGTCTCGCCTACCCGATCCGCGACGGCATTCCGATCATGCTGGAGGAAGAGGCGCGCACCCTGAGCGACGAGGAACTGGAGCGGTTGCCGGCGCGCACGCCGCTGGTCTGAAGCCGCGCCCGCATGGGTTTTTGCGTCCTCATTCCGGCACGGCTGGCTTCCACGCGACTGCCCGGCAAGCCGCTCGCCGACATCGGCGGCCAGCCCATGATCGTGCGGGTCGCACAACGCGCGGCGGCCTCTTCCGCCGAACGGGTTGTGGTCGCAGCCGACAGCCCCGAGATCGTCGCAGCCTGTCAGGCCCGCGGGGTCGAGGCCGTCCTGACCCGAGACGACCACGCTACCGGCAGCGACCGGCTGGGTGAGGCCTGCGACCTGCTGGGGCTGGGCAGCGACGAACGGGTGGTCAACGTCCAGGGCGACGAGCCCTTGATCGAGCCGCAGCTGATCGACGCGGTAGCCGCCACGCTCGAAGCCCGGCCCGAGGCCGCCGTGGCGACCGCGGCGCATCGCATCGACCGCTTGGACGAGTTCAACGATCCCAACGTGGTCAAGGTGGTTCTCGATGCGCGCGGGCTGGCGCTGTACTTCAGCCGCGCGACCATCCCCTGGTGGCGCGACGGAATGGCCGCCGGCATTCAGTCCCTCCCCGAGCCGGCGCCGCTGCGCCATATCGGCATCTATGCCTACCGCGCCGGCTTCCTGCGCCAGTTCCCGTGCCTCAGTCCTGCGCCGACGGAGAAGATCGAGGCGCTCGAGCAGTTGCGGGCGATGTGGCACGGCTACCGGATCGCAGTCCACGTCACGACCGGACCTACCGGCGTCGGCGTCGACACGCCGCAGGACCTGGAACGGGTGCGCGCCCTCTGGCGGACCGCCACGCCGTAAGCAAAGCCGCAGGGACTGCGTGCTATCCTTTGCGCCAATGAGGCGCAAGCCGGGCGAGCGCAAACCAGGCCCCCCAAGCGCCCGCGATTTCTAACGATCCGAGGACTCCATGAGACTGATTTTGTTGGGCGCACCCGGCGCGGGCAAGGGCACGCAAGCCGCGTTCATCTGCCGCAAGTACGGCATCCCGCAGATCTCCACCGGCGACATGCTGCGCGCGGCCGTGAAGGCGGGCGCGCCGCTGGGGCTGGCGGCCAAGAAGATCATGGACTCGGGGGCGCTGGTCAGCGACGACATCATCATCGGCCTGGTGAAGGAACGGCTGGCGCAGCCGGACTGCGCCAAGGGCTTCCTGTTCGACGGTTTTCCGCGCACCATCCCGCAGGCCGACGCGATGAAGGCGGCGGGCGTGCAACTCGATTACGTGCTCGAGATCGACGTGCCGTTCGAGGCGATCGTTGAGCGCATGAGCGGGCGCCGCTCGCATCCGGCTTCCGGGCGGACCTATCACGTCAAGTTCAACCCGCCCAAGGTCGAGGGCCGTGACGACGTGACCGGCGAGCCGCTGGTCCAGCGCGAAGACGACAAGGAAGAAACCGTCAACAACCGGCTGCGGGTCTACGCCGAGCAGACCCGGCCGCTGGTGGCGTACTACGCCAACTGGGCCAAGGCCGATCCCGCGTCAGCGCCCAGATACCGGGCCATCAGCGGCACCGGAACGGTCGAAGAAATCACCGAAAGGGTCATGCAGGCGCTGGAGTCCTGAGCAGTTCCAGCAGCAGCGCGATTCGCGCTTTCACCGGCGACAGGGCTCCGGCATCCGGCAAGCCGTCCCCCGGCTGCGCCAGGATCCGACCCTGCGCACAACGCGTCGCCCGCAGGACCTTGACACCGCATGCCTGGGCCTCGCGCACGGCCATTTCCATTTCCTGATGCACCGTGCCGTTGCCGGTGGCGGCCACCACCAGGCCGTCGATGCCCTGCGCCACCAGCGCATCGATCACGGCACGGCCGGCGCCGGCATGGCTCGTGACAATCTCCACCCAAGGCCAGGGGGCGACGGCTGCGAGAGCGTCCAGCAACCCCGGCTGCGCCGTGCCGGCGGGCCAGTCGCGTGACAGCCTCACCCGGCCTTCCTCCACATAGCCGATCACCCCCGCATCACCTGAAGTGAAGGCGTCCAGACGGTAGCTGTGCTGCTTCGCCACGTCGAAAGCGCTGTGGATCACACCCGCGCAGACTGCGACCACGCCGCTCGCGCCCGGGGTCGATGCGACAGCCACGGCGTCGACGATGTTCTGCGGACCGTCCGCCAGCAAGGCAGTGGCCGGCCGCATGGCCGCGGTCAACACCACCGGCTTGGCCGGTGCCAGCACCGATTGCAGGAAGAACGCCGTCTCCTCCAGCGTGTCCGTGCCGTGGGTGATGACCAGTCCGGCCACGTCGTCCTGGCCCAGCCAATGGCCGCAGCGCAAGGCGAGCGCGCGCCAGACCTCGAAGCTCATGTCCTTGCTGTCGATCTGCGCCACCTGCTCGGCCTGGATGGCGAGACCGTCCAGCGCCGGGATGGCGGCCAGCACCTGGTCGATCCCGAGCTGCGCGGCACGATAGCCGATGTTGTCGCCTGGGTCGGCAGCGATGCCCGCCAGGGTGCCACCGGTCGCCAGAACCACGATCTTTTTGGGGCTCACTTGCATTGTTTTCGAAACTGTTTAAAAATACAGGTACTGGATATGAACCCAGTGGAGGCTGCGATGATCGACTCTCCCAAGCTCACACCCCGCCAACAGCAGATTCTGGACCTGATCCAAAGCGCCATCGCGCGCTCCGGCGCGCCGCCAACGCGCGCCGAGATCGCATCCGAACTCGGCTTCAAATCGGCCAACGCCGCCGAGGAACATCTGCAGGCCCTGGCTCGCAAGGGCGTCATCGAACTGGTCAGCGGCACCTCGCGCGGCATCCGGCTGAAAAGCGAGACGCTGCGCGCCATCAACGAGTCGCGCAACCGGCAATTCTCGCTGCCGCTGCAGAACCTGGCTCAGCTCGCCCTGCCGCTGATCGGACGGGTGGCCGCCGGCTCGCCGATTCTGGCGCAGGAGCATGTGGACCAGACCTATTACGTGGAAGCCAGTCTGTTCCAGCGCCGTCCCGACTACCTGCTGAAGGTGCGCGGCATGTCGATGCGCGATGCCGGCATCATGGACGGCGACCTGCTGGCGGTGCAGGCCACCAAGGACGCCAAGAACGGACAGATCATCGTCGCCCGGCTGGGAGACGACGTGACCGTCAAGCGCTTCCGCCGCAACAAGCATCTGATCGAGTTGCACGCGGAAAACCCCGACTACCCCACCATCGTTGTCGAGCCGGGCGAACCCTTCGAGATCGAAGGCCTGGCCGTCGGACTGATCCGTAACACGATGCTGATGTAGCCATGAGGCTGGCCGCAGGTGGCGGGCGTATGGCGCAATCGGGCCATCACCCTGCGGCAGCCCCCTCTTCTCAATCCTGCCTGTGTTCCAGTCTGAAGCCAAGGAGACTCACATGGGAATGACGTTATTCGCTGTCGGCGCGCTGGTTGCGCCGCTGCTGGGCGGGATCGGGCGCAACTGGCTCGGCCGCAATGCCGCGCATCGGGCCCGGCCGTTGGCTGCGGCCGGTATTGCGGTGCGGACCGGCGCGCCGCGCGCGGCGGCCTCGGACAACGCGAACCGCGGCCCGGTCCGACCCCTGCGGGTGGTACGGGCGGCGGAGCCGCTGCGGGCCCCCGCGAGCGCGGGCCGCATGGTCATCTCGGGCCGCATGGCCGACGTCTGCGCCGAGCTGGACCGGCTTGCCGCGCTAGAAACGGCGGCGGTCCGTCGTTAGCCGGGGTCAGCTTACCCCGCCCACCAGGTAATCGGCCTTGCCCAGCTCCACGCCGTTGTGGCGCAGGATCGCGTAGGCCATCGTGATGTGGAAGTGGAAGTTGGCCAGGGCCCAGTGCTTGAGATAAGCCTCCGCCTTCATCGTGCGCGTGGTCCCGCCCGAGGGAAAGCTGATGTCCTTCTCCTCCGTGCCGTCGAGTGCCTTGGCCGGGACACTGGCCAGATAGTCCACGGTCTTCTGGATCCGGGCCTTCAGTTCGGGAAAGTTCGACTCGGTGTCGTCGAACTTGGGTGCCTCGACCCCGGACATTCGGGCCACCCCGTTCTTGGCTGCGTCGCAGGCAATCAGCACTTGCCGGGTGAAGGGCAGCATGTCCGGTGCCAGCCGGTACGTCAGCAGCACGGCCGGGTCGAATTTGCGGGCTTCGGCATGGGCCTGCGCCTTGTCGAGCATATGGCTCAGGTTGCCCAGCATGGTCTTGAACACCGGCAGGCTGGCTGAAGACATCGAAATCGTCATTGAATCTCCTCGGGTAACAGAAACGAAAGCGCCAATGCTAGCCGCAAG
Organism: Comamonadaceae bacterium; assembly: GCA_012274225.1. Lineage (GTDB taxonomy): Bacteria > Pseudomonadota > Gammaproteobacteria > Burkholderiales > Burkholderiaceae_C > Ramlibacter. Next base: position 6,538 of record JAAOZX010000287.1, read on the forward strand.
GAATCGCCCACGTGCGAGCGAGGCCGGGCGAGGCACAATTCGAGGATGAACATAGTGATCCTCGACGATTACCAGGATGCGGTGCGCAAGCTGCGCTGCGCCGCCAAGCTCGAAGCCTATCCCGCCAAGGTCTACACCAACACCGTCAAGGGAATCGGCCAGCTTTCGGTGCGGCTGCGCGACGCCGACGTCATCGTGCTGATTCGCGAACGCACCCACATCACCCGGCAACTGCTGGAAAAGCTGCCGCGCCTGAAGCTGCTGGCCCAGACCGGCCGCGTCGGCGCCCACATCGACGTGCAGGCCTGCACCGAACGCGGCATCGCGGTGGCCGAAGGGGTGGGGTCTCCGGTGGCGCCGGCCGAACTGACCTGGGCGCTGATCATGGCGGCCACCCGCCGCCTGCCCCAGTACATCGGCACGCTCAAGCACGGCGGCTGGCAGCAATCTGGCATGAAGTCGGCCTCGATGCCGCCCAATTTCGGCCTGGGCGTGGTCCTGAGGGGTCGCACCCTGGGCATCTGGGGCTACGGCAAGATCGGCCAGCTGGTGGCCGGTTACGGCCGGGCGTTCGGCATGCAGGTGCTGGTCTGGGGCAGCCAGCCGGCGCGCGAGAAAGCCATCAGCGACGGCATGCAGGCCGCCAACAGCCGCGAAGAGCTCTTTGCCAACAGCGACGTCCTGAGCCTGCACCTGCGCCTGAGCGACGAGACCGCCGGCGTGGTCACGCTGGAGGACCTGAACCGGATGAAGCCGACGTCGTTGCTGGTCAACACCTCGCGCGCCGAACTGGTCGAGCACGACGCCCTGATCGCCGGCCTCAATCGCGGCCGCCCCGGCATGGCCGCCGTGGACGTTTTCGAGAGCGAGCCCATCCTGCAGGGCCACGCCCTGCTGCGCCTGGAAAACTGCATCTGCACGCCGCACATCGGCTACGTGGAACTGGACAGCTACGAGATGTACTTCGGTGCAGCCTTCGACAACGTGGTCAATTTCATCAAGGGCACGCCCACCAATCTCGTCAATCCGGGCGCGCTGCAGGTGCGACGTTAACGCGTGACCGTCGCCGACGTAACCCCCCTGCGCGCCGGCCGCGCCGCGTCGGGCGTGCTCTGGCCCCTGCTGTTCGGCAATTTCGTTATCGGGACCGGCGTCATGGTGGTGGCCGGCACCTTGAACGAAATCAGCGTCTCGCTCCGGGTGTCGGTGGCCACCGCGGGCCAGTTGATCTCCGCCGGCGGTTTGCTGATGTGCCTCGCAGCGCCTCTGCTGGCCGCCGTCGTGGCCGGCTGGGATCGGCGCCGGCTGCTGACGATTTCGATGCTTTGGTTCGGCGCGCTGCATCTGGCCTGCGCGTTCGCACCCGGTTTTTCGGTGCTGCTGCCATTGCGGGTGCTGGCCCTGATCTCCCCCGCGGTGTTCACGCCTCAGGCCGCAGCGTGCGTCGGGCTGCTGGTGGGGCCCCAGCAGCGGGGGAGCGGAATCGCCTTCATCTTTCTCGGCTGGTCGATGGCCTCGGTGCTGGGAATGCCGATTGGCGCGTTCGTCGGGGGCACACTGGGCTGGAACAGCGCGTTCGCCCTGGTCGGCCTGCTGAGCCTGGGCAGCGCATTGTGGATCTGGCGCACCATGCCCGACCGGGTGCGGCCGCCCGCACTGTCGTTGGCGGCCTGGCGCGAAACCCTGGGCTCGGGTTCGCTGATGCTGTGCATCCTGGTGACGGTGCTGTCTTCCGCCGGCCAGTTCGTGCTGATGGCCTACCTGGCGCCTTACTTCAAGCAGAAGATGAACGTCACGCCCACCGAGCTGAGCCTCTACTTCATGTGGTTCGGTGCATTCGGCTTCATCGGCAACTTCCTCATGTCGCGCAACATGGACCGCATCGGCCCGGCGCGCGCCGTGATGGCGGGCACCTGCTCGATGGCGCTGACCCTGCTGCTCTGGCCGCTGGGCACCACCCTGATGCTGGCGTCACTGGTGGCCGTCCCCTGGGCGCTCGGCTGCTTCTCGGCGAATTCCGCCCAGCAGGCGCGGCTGGTCGGTATCGCCCCCACTCTGGCGGCCGGTTCCATCGCCCTGAATTCCTCTGCCATGTACGCGGGACAGGCCATCGGCGCCGCCGGCGGCGGCTGGCTGATTGTCAACAGCGGCGGCATGGACCCGCTGCATTGGGCCGGCCTCGTCAGCATGCTCGCCGCGATGGCGGTGAGCGCGTTGGCGACACGTCAGCGGCGCTGAATCACCCCAAGCCGGGTTTCGCCCCGGCAGGCGAGTGTTGCCGGGATATGCGCCGGCGGCGCAGCGGCTTTTGCCGGGATGTCGCCCCGGCGGGCGAGTTACTTTCTTTGGGTCGCCAAAGAAAGTAACCAAAGAAAGACGACCCTACTGTCTGCGTCCCCGCCTTGCGGCGGGGCAACCTGCCCTCAGACGGCCCTAGCCGGGGGTCCGCACAACTCGCTGCGCTCAAACACGTGCGGACTTCCCCGGCTGCCGCCGTGTTCGTGCAGGCGCAGCCAGAAGGGCGAGAGCCAACTCCACCGCGAACGGGGCGTAGTCCGCTTTGCCCCTCTGGCTGTGCCTGCGGTTCGCCCGCAAAGCGGGGGAGAAAGACGACCGCGTGTTTGAGCGAAGCGAGTTGCGGGCGTCTTCCACCGCGGTGGGCCAAGCGCAGGGACGCCCGGCGCGCCCGCGCCGGGTAACAGACAGTGGGGTCGCCTTTCTTTGCCTCCTTTCTTTGGCGAAACAAAGAAAGGAGGTGCGCCGCCGGGCGCATATCCCGGCGCTGCTGCGCCCCCCGGGCGCATATCCCGGCAACGAGGCCTGCGCCTTGTTATCCTCCCCTCCCATGACTGCCGAAATCAAGAGCACCAGCCGGGGCCGGAC
>JAAOZX010000288.1 GCA_012274225.1 Comamonadaceae bacterium
AAGCGGGGCCGCGGCCCTCCAGAATTCGGCTGGCTTTTGAGCAAGATCATGTTCGCCAATCTAATTTAGAACTATTCTCATTCCCGTCAGGTCGCGGAAGCGATCGTTTGAGGAGTGAGATGGCGACAGTTTCCTTGACCCGCCTCGGCGTCGGTGCTACCGGCACCGTCGCGGGCGTGCGGGCCCCCCTGCCCGGCCAGGAGCCCGAACTGGTGCTCCGATTGATCGAAATCGGCTTCCTGCCCGGCGAGCCGGTCCGAGTGATCGCCCGCGGCCAGCCCGGCAACGACCCGATCGCCGTGCGGCTGGGCCACACCACGTTTGCGCTGCGCCGCTTCGAGGCGGATTTCGTCCAGATCGAGGGGCATTGAGCGATGCATGCCCTCCCGCTGGACCTGCATGTCGCCCTGCTCGGCAACCCCAATTGCGGCAAAACCGCCCTGTTCAACCTGCTGACCGGCAGCCGCCAGAAGGTGGCCAACTACGCCGGGGTGACCGTGGAGCGCAAGGAGGGCGTGATGCGCACCCCCACGGGCCGGCAGTTCCGGGTGCTGGATCTGCCCGGCGCCTACAGCCTCAACCCGCTGAGCGCCGACGAGGCCATCACCCGTGACGTCGTGATCGGGATGCGTGCCGATGTCGGCATGCCCGAGCTGCTGGTCTGCGTCACCGATGCCAGCAACCTGAAGCTGAATTTGAGGCTGGTGCTGGAAGCGCGCAAGCTGGGCGTGCCGATGGTGGTGGCGCTCAACATGAGCGACCTGGCGCGCCGACGCGGCATCCACATCGACGTCGCGGCCCTGGAGCGCGAACTCGGCGTGCCGGTCGTGGAAACCGTGGGCGTGCGCCACGAAGGCGCCAAGGCGTTGGTGGCGCAGCTCGATTCGCACGTGCCGTCGCAGCCGCCCCAGCGCCAGGAGTGGGTCGCGCCGACCCTGGACGACGTGGTGCAGACCCAGCAGGAAGTGCGACGCATCCTGCGCGCCGCGGTGCACGAGCCCCAGGTGGACACACGCCTGGACGACGCGATCGACGCGGTGGTGCTGCACCCGGTGTGGGGCCTGCCGATCCTGGCCGTGCTGCTGTTCCTGATGTTCCAGGCGGTGTTCAGCTGGGCCCAGTGGCCGATGGAGGCCATCAAGACCGGCATGCAGGCGCTGGGGGCCCTGCTGCAATCCACGCTGCCCGAGGGCATGCTGCGCAGCCTGTTGGTGGACGGCGTGATCGCCGGCGCCGGGGGCGTGCTGGTGTTCCTGCCGCAGATCCTGATCCTGTTCCTGTTCATCCTGGCCCTGGAGGATTCGGGCTATCTGCCGCGCGCCGCCTTCCTGCTCGACCGGGTGATGGGTTCGGTGGGGCTTTCGGGCCGTTCCTTCATCCCGTTGCTGTCGAGCTTTGCCTGCGCCATTCCCGGTGTGATGGCCACCCGCACCATCAGCAGCTGGCGCGACCGGCTGGTGACCATCATGATCGCGCCGCTGATGACCTGCTCGGCGCGGCTGCCGGTTTATGCCTTGCTGATCGGCGCGTTCATCCCACAGCGCCAGGTCGCGGGCCTCGTCAACCTGCAGGGCCTGGTGTTGTTTTCGCTTTACCTGGCGGGCATCGTCGCCGCCATGGGCGTGGCCTGGGGCTTCAAACGACTGCGCAGTAACGCGTCGCCCGCCCCGCTGTTGATGGAGCTGCCGACTTACCGCATGCCCAATTTACGCAACCTGGCCCAGGGGCTGCTGGAGCGGGCGAGCATCTTCATCAAGCGCGTCGGCAGCATCATCCTGGCGCTGATGATCGTGTTGTGGTTCATCTCGACCTTTCCGGCGCCGCCGGCCGGTGTCACGGGTCCCGCGATCCAGTACAGCGTGGCCGGCATGCTGGGCCACGCGCTCGAACCGCTGTTCCGCCCGATCGGCTTCAACTGGCAAATCTGCATCGCGCTGATTCCGGGAATGGCGGCCCGTGAAGTCGCCGTCGGCGCGCTGGGCACCGTCTACGCGCTGTCGGCGGCGGGCGACCAGGTGGCCGAGCAATTGGCCCCCATGCTGGGCGCGAGCTGGTCGGTCGCCACCGCGCTGTCGCTGCTCGCCTGGTACGTGTTCGCCCCGCAATGCATTTCGACCCTGGCCGCGGTCAAGCGCGAGACCAACTCCTGGCGCTATCCGCTGCTGATGGCCGGCTACCTGTTCGCATTGGCCTACATCGCGTCGCTGATCACCTACCGGGTGGCGCAGGCGTTCGGCCTGTAGGCTACCCTTCGAGGACAACAACCCATGCTGCAATATCTCATCGTCGCCCTGACCGTCGGTGCCGCGCTCCTCTACAGTGTGTGGGCGCTGCTGCCGGCCGCCGTGCGCGTCTCGGCCGCCGCGGGGCTGGCCCGCGGGGCCGCCCGCTTGGGAATGACCGAGCGCAAGGCCCAGCGTCTGCAATCGACGCTCGCCAGCGCCGGCACCTGTAGCGAGTGCGCGCAATGCAAGGGTTGCGCAAGAGTTCCCCCCAGGGCCGAAAGCGGGCAACGCTGACGCCGCGGGCTTTTCCAAGGTCAGCGCAGCGGTGCCGGACAGGCCCTACATCCGATCGCGCCGAATACTTGCCCACGGGCCTTTGATAGCTGGCCAAGCTGGCGACTGCCGGCCGGGCTCCGCGCTACAAAGACAGGGATCGAGCTTCCGCACAGCGCGAAATGCGAGAACATTGTCCAGCGGGCCCGGCTGGACTTCATTCATCGTCGAGTCCGACGCCAAGGCCAAGTCGTGGCTCTGCGCGTTCGACCTGAACACCAAATCAGTGCTGGGCCAGTTGCAGATCCGAGGCGACGTCGTAGAACGACGCGAAGGTCTGTTGCAGGGGACGGGTTTCCGGAAGGATGTAGATGACGGCGCCCTGCGCGTCGACGGTGGGGCGCAGCACTTTTTCATAGAACTGCGGCGGCAGGTTGATGCAGCCGAACGACATCCGGTTGTCGGAGTTGGTCTGCGATGCCAAGGCCGCGAGGCGCTCCTTGACGTTCAGCACGCGATGCATCGAAACGGCGGCGTCGTAGTCGACCCACACGACGTCCTCACCGCGGGTGCTCATTCCCACTTCGGCGACAAAGCGGCCGGCTGGCGTGGTCTTCTCCCCGGGCAGCACCTGCGCCAGCGGCTTGTCGCCGATTCCGGGCGCCGAGTCGTCGCCCACAGCCGCGCCCAGCAAGGCAGGCGCTGCGGCCTTCAGGCGGCCTCTCGGATCGAAGACATACACATTGGCGTCCTTCTTGTCCACGATGACGAACGCCTTGTTGCGGTGATCTCCCGATGTCAGAACCCAGTCGGCCATCTCACGCGCCTCGGGCGTAGGGGATGCGCTCCTGAAATCGGCGAGTCTCACTGCGGGCCTGGCGCGCGGGGCCGGCACGGCAGTTGAAGGGGGAGGTCCTCCAGAAGAGGAGTGGTAATCGATCGGCGGCATCGCGAGCAGAAGAACGGCCGCGCCGATCAGCAAACCCCTGCGCAATCCGTCCAAAAGCTCGGCCCGGCTGTCGGTTTCCGGCATGGGCTGCGGTCGCGTCATTCGCTTGCCACCTCTGAGGAATTAGCGTCCATCGGGCCGCGGCCCGATGGACAGGGGCCCGGACCGGTCAGTTCCGGTCGGTGCGGGCCGACCGGCCGCTGGCGGTCGTGTCGCTGCTCGCGCCCATGGAGGAGCTGCCGGTGGCGCTGGGGGTGGAGCCGCTGTTCATGGTGCTGTCGGTCGTGCCCCCGGACGAAGAGCTGCCGGTGCCGCTGGCGCCCATGCTGCTGGTGCTGTTACCCGTGGTGTCGCCGGACGAGCCGCTGCCTGTGGTGCTGCTGCCTGCAGCCGACGTGCCCGTGCCCGGGGTCGAGCCGCCGGTGCCGGCGCCAGCGCCCGTTGCCGAGGGCGCGCTTGAGCCCGCGGTGCCGGCGCTACCGGACGTGCCGGCTGCACCCGATGTGCCGGGCCCGCTGCTTTGAGCGAGAGCCAGGCCGCCGGCAGCCAGCGCCGCCGCAGCAGCCAGTGTCGTCAGGGTTTTCTTGGTGGTGGACATGTGAAACTCCTTGAATGGAAACCCCGAAGGGATCTATTGAAAAACAGCCGGCCTCACGCCAGCTGAATCGCAGATTACGTTTCCATTCGACTCACACGAAGTGGGTGTTTGCTGGCGGAGCCTGTAGGACCATCGCTGTCACGAGTTGCTGCTCTGCAAGGCTGGACCGGCCTCCATGTCCTGCAGCCAGCGCTCGATCTGCAGTGCGGGATGGGCGCATTCCCAACCCAGGGCCTGCTCATCCTCATCAGTCGAGGCTGACGGCTCCCGCAGGCGGTTGCGCGCGGGCGGCGCCGCCAGGCGTTGCGGATCGTTCATGGAAGCCTCCAGGGCGTGGTTGCTGACGGGGCAATGTTGGCTGGCACAGCAGTTCAAATGCATGAGCGCGAAGCCCGTGACACCGTAGGACAACCGCTATTCCTGAGCGGTAGGAAGCCAGCGTTCAGCGCGCCGCCAGGCGCCAGAGCGAAGTAATTTCGCGCGAGCGCGCCGAATGCAATGGATCGCTCGCATCGCCGGCCTTCGGATGACGCGGCCGCACCTCGTGGCGACCCAGCACGCACAGCCCCGCCGCATCGATCAGGCGCTGCACCTCGCCGGGCTCGCGCAGGCCCAGGTGTTCGGCCAGATCGGACAGGATCAACCAGCCCTCGCCGGCAGGCGTCAGGTGCGCGGCCAGCCCGTCCAGGAACCCTCGCAACATCCGGCTGTCCGGGTCGTAGATCGCGCTTTCCAGCGGCGAGCTCGGGCGTGCCGGCAGCCACGGCGGATTGCAGACCACCAGCGGCGCGCGCCCCGGCGGAAAGAGATCGGCGTGGATCACTTCGACGTGATCACCCAACCCGAGCCGTGCAATGTTGTCGCGCGCGCAACCCAGGGCCCGGGCATCAAGATCGGTCGCAAGCACGCGCCGCACGCCCCGGCGCGCCAGCACCGCCGCGATCACGCCGGTTCCGGTTCCGATGTCGAACGCCAGCTCCTGCGACGGCAATGGCGCAAGCGCCACCAGGTCCAGGTATTCGCCGCGCACCGGCGAGAATACGCCGTAGTGCGGGTGGATGCGGTTGTTCGGCGGCGGGCCGAGGGCCGGCACCTCCAGGCCTTTCCTGCGCCATTCGTGCGCGCCCACCAGCCCCAGCAGTTCGCGCAGCGAAACCACCGACGGTTGCCCATCAGGTGCGCCCCAGGCTTCGCGACAGGCCTGGCGCCAATCGGGTCCGCGCGGCAGCGCGATCGCGTAGTCGCCTTGAAGCTCGATGAGCAGCTTGCCCAATATCTGCGCACGCTGGCCCAGCGCCTGCCGGTGCTGGTTGAATGCGTCCCGCGGGATGGCCGGCGCCGCTGTCGGGTTGCGCGGCTTGCGGTCGGCGCGCCGGGCCAGCGCCTGCAGCAGTTGCCGGGCGTTGTTGAAATCGCTGCGCCACAACAGACCGGTGCCCTCGCTGGCCAGCCGGAAAGCCGCGCCGGCCGACAGGGTGTCGTCCACCACCTGCACCCGCTTGGGCGGCGCGGATCGCGCCTCGGAGCGCCAGCGGGCCTCGCGCGACGCGTCGCCTTCGGTCCACGCCAGCAGGGCCGTCACGCGCGCGCCTGGCGGGCGGCCAGCCGCCGCGCCAGTGTGACGACCCCGAGCACCAATGCGCCGGCCGCTACGCCCGACAGGCCTTTCAGGCCCGTTGCCAGCAGCGCGCTCGCGGCCGGCACGGCCGCTTCGGCCAGCGCTTCGAGTGCATGGTCCAGCGGCGCGATGCCGTGCACCAGGATGCCGCCGCCCACCAGGAACATCGCC
>JAAOZX010000289.1 GCA_012274225.1 Comamonadaceae bacterium
CCCAGGATCAGCGCCACGTCCCATGTCATTCAGGATTGCTCCGGTTGTTGCCCGGCCGCCGCGGCGGCCCGCACTTTGGCATTCAGGGCGCCAGCTTCCACTGGCCGTTTTCGAGCTTGACGATCACCCGCGCGCGGTTGTCCACGCCGTACAGGTCGCCGGCCTTGAAGTTGAAGACGCCATGGGTTCCCACCACTTCCTTGGTGGTCATGATCGCGTCGCGCAACGCGACGCGGAATTGCGCCGTGCCGGGCTCGGCCTTGGTCGCCATCGCGCGGGTCGCGGCGTCGGCGAACACCAGGTAGCCGTCGAACGAATAGGCGGAGAAGGCGTCGGTCGACGGCGCGTTGTTCACCTTCTGGAAGGCCTGGCGGAACTCCAGCGCGATCTTGCGGGTGGGATAGTCGGCGGGCAGCTGCTCGGCGACGATCACCGGCCCGGTGGGCATCAGCGCGCCGTTGCCGGCCGCGCCGGCGACGCGGATGAAGTCCGGGTTGATCAGCCCGTGCTGGCCGTACACCCCGCCCTTGAAACCACGCTCCGCCAATGCCAGGAACGGCAGCGCGCCGGGCGTGCCGGCACCGCCGGTCATCACGGCGTCCGGATGCAGGGCGACGATCTTCAGCACCTGCCCGGTCACCGACGAATCGGCGCGGGCATAGCGCTCATTGCTGACGACCTTGATGCCGGCCGGGCCGGCGGCCTTCATCAGCGCGTCGTACACCAGGTCGCCCCAGGCGTCCGAGAAGCCGATGTAGCCCACGGTCTTCACGCCGTTGCGCTTCATGCGCTCGACCACTGCGTCGACCATCAGCTGCGTCGGCTGCGCCACTGTGACGACCCAGGGGTTGTCGACCGGGTCCAGCGCGATCGGGGTCAGGCCGATCATCGGCGTCTTCAGCTCCTTGCCGACCTGGGCCATGGCGATGGCCGCCGGCACGCCGGAAGTGCCCATCAGCACGTCGACCTTGTCTTCCTCGATCAGCTTGCGGGCGTTGCGCCCGGCGGTGGTCGGATCCGACGCGTCATCGAGCACGATCAATTGCACCTTGTGGCCGGCGATCTCCGGCTTGTAGGCGAGCGCCGCCTGCATGCCCTTGGCGTAAGGAATGCCCAGCGACGAATTGGGTCCCGACAAGGACACGGAGAGGCCCACCTTCAGGTCGGCGGCGAGCGCGCTGCCCACCAGCGCGAACGCGGCAGCTGCCGATGCAGCACGGATAAGGATCTTTTTCACGATTGTCTCCTGGTTGATGAGTGGCTCAATGACTCAGGGAATCAATTTCCACTGGCCCTTTTCCAGCTTGACGATGACCCGCGAGCGCTCGTCGGAGCCGTAGCGGCTGTCGGGCTTGAAGTTGTACACGCCGTGCGTGCCCACCAGCTCCCGGGTGCTGTTGATGGCGTCGTGCAGGGCTTCGCGAAATTGTGCCGTGCCCGGCTCGGCCTTGGTGGCCAGCGCCCGCGCGGCGGCGTCGGCGAAGATCAGCCAGGCGTCGAACGAATAGGCCGAGAACGCGTCGCTGGGCGCTACGCCGTTGGCTTTCTGGTAGGCGGCGCGAAAGTCCATCGCGACCTTGCGGATCGGGTTGCTGGCGGGGAGCTGCTCGGCCACGACGACCGGTCCGGTCGGCGCGATCATGCCTTCGACGGCCGCGCCGCCGACGCGGATGAAGTCCGGGTTGATCAGCGCATGGGTGCCGAAGATCGGGCCCTTGTAGCCGCGCTCGGCCAGTGCCATGTAGGGCAAGGCGCCGGGCGTTCCGGAGCCGCCTGCAATGACCGCGTCGGGACGCATGGCGATGATCTTCAGCGTCTGCCCGGTGACGGCGGTGTCGGCGCGCGCATAGCGCTCGTTGGTCAGCACCTTGATGCCGGCTGGGCCCGCGGCCTGCATCAGCGAGTCATAGACCAGGTCGCCCCAGGCGTCGGAAAAGCCGATATAGCCCACGGTCTTGATGCCCTGTTTCTTCATGTGCTCGACCACCGCGCCGATCATCAGCGGCGCGGGCTGCGGAATGGTGATCATCCAGGCGCCGTCCGGCCCCGGCAGGTTGGCGTTGGCGATCGAGATCAGCGGCGTCTTGGTCTCGCGCGAAACCGCGGCGATGGCCAACGCGCCGGGCGAGCCGGCAGTGCCGATGATCACGTCCACCTTGTCTTCGTCAATCAGCTTGCGGGCGTTGCGCGCGGCCGTCGACGGGTCGGAGGCGTCGTCGAGCTGGATCAACTGCACCTTGTGACCGCCGATCTCCGACTTGTAGGCGGCAGCCGCCTGGATGCCCTTCCCATAGGGAATGCCGAGCGATGAAACCGGCCCGGACAGCGAGGTGATGAACCCCACCTTGAGGTCGGCGGCCAGCGCCTGGGCCGCAAGGCCGAGTGCGGCCGCGCTGATGGCGGCGATGCGGATCAATGTCTTCATGTGAGTCTCCTGGTTGTGGTTGCAATGACTGTGCCAGCGCTCACAGCGTGAGCGTTCCGACGCTGCTGCCGCCGCAGACGTACAGCACCTGGCCGGTGACGTAGCTGTTGGCCGGATCGGCGAAAAATGCCACCGCGCGCGCGACGTCGGCCGGCTCGCCGAGCCGGCGCACCGGGATCGACGCGGCCAGTTGCCGCTCCTTGTCGCTGCCCGCCGGGATGACGCCGTGGAACATCGCCGTGGTGCGGATCGGGCCCGGCGCCACCACGTTGACGGTGATGCCGTCGGCTGCCAGTTCGAGCGCCCAGGTGCGCGACATCCCCAGGATGCCGGCCTTGGTGGCCGAGTAGCTGGTGCGCCCCGGCACGCCGACCACGGCGCGCGAGGACATCATCACCACGCGGCCGAACTGGCGCGCGCGCATGGCCGGCAAGGCGGCCTGCAGCAGCTGCACCGCGCTGTCCAGGTGCAGCCTGACCAGGAAGTCGAGATCATCGAGCCGCACGTCGGCCACCGCTGCCGGGCGGATCACGCCGGCGTTGTGCACCAGGGTGGTCACCTCGAAGCGGCGCACCAGTTCGCGCGCGGCCTCGGCGGCGGCGGCGCGGTCGCTCAGGTCGACCTCGATGCTGTGCAGCCGCTCATGGCTGAACTCCGGGCGCTCCAGCGCCAGCGAAACCACTTCGTAGCCGCGCGCGAGCAGCTCCTCGCAGATGGCGCGGCCGATGCCGGTGCTGCCGCCGGTCACAGCCGCGATGTTCGGCACATTCCCGTAGCCAGCGCTCATGCGCTCTCCTCCACCAGCGCCAGCACCCGCAACGGACTGCCGCTGCCCTGCTGGATCTTCAGCGGCGGGCAGATCAGCACCGCGCCGGTGGGCGGCAGCAGATCCAGGTTGGCCAGGCACTGCAGGCCGTAGCGGCCGGCGCCGTGCATGAAGTAGTGGCAGGGATAGGGCGGCCGCAGGTGGTAGCCCTGCCCGGCGTCGGTGCCGATCGCCTCCGAGCCGAAGCCCAGCACGTCGCGCTGCTCGATCAGGAACTGCACCACTTCGGCGCTGGGACCGGGCGTGTGCTGGCCGGTCTCGTCGAAGTTCTGGTAGGCCTGCGGGTCCAGCCGCTTGGACCAGTCGGTGCGCATCAATACCCAGGCGCCGGCCGGGATGCGCCCGTGGGCAGTCTCGAAACGCTCCACGTCGGCCACCGTCAGCAGGTAGTCGGGGTCCCGCTTCACCTGCTCGGAGCAGTCGATCACGCAGGCCGCTGCGACGAAGCGCTGCACCGGAATCGTGTCGACCGAGTTGTCGGGCAGGTCGCGCCCGGAGATCCAGTGGATCGGCGCGTCGAAGTGGGTGCCGGTGTGCTCGCCGCAGGAAAAGTTGTTCCAGTACCAGCCGGGGCCGCGCTCGTCGTAGCGCGACACCTCCTCGATGCGGAACGGCCAGCACTGGCCCATCTCGGGCGGCAACGCGATCTGCGGGAATTCGGGTGTCAGCGTCTGGGTCAGGTCGACGACGCGGATGCGGCTGCTAGTCAGGGCCGCGACGAGGCCCGCCAGCACGCCTGGAGTCGATGTCTTCATTTTTCAGCTACCTCCGGCCGCGAGCTCGCGCTCGAGCACCTTGGGATTGTCGCGCCAGCGCTCCAGCCACTCCTGCGCCACGTCGCCGGGATACACGTCCTCGATGCCTTCGCGCAGCGCCTTCACCAGCGCCGAGCCGATTGCCGACGGCGCGACCTTGGGCGGCGGCAGGTTCTGGTTCCACTCGTCGTCGATCGGCCCCGGAAACAGGTTGATCACGCGGATGCCGGCCGGCCGCATCTCGGCGCGCAGGCACTGGGCCAGCGAATACGCGGCCGCCTTGGACGCCGAGAAGGTGCCGTGCGGCGGATAGTTCGCCAGCGCGTAGATCGACAGCAGGTTGACCCAGGCGGCCGCATGGGTGACGCCGTCGGCGGAGCGGCCCCGCAGCGCCGGGCCGAACGCCTGGGCGAGGCGCAACAGGCCGAAGTAATTGATATCCATCTCGGCCCGGGCCACGTCGGTGCCGCGGCGCGCGGCGATGCCGAAGGCGCGGTGCACTTCGGCGTTGTTGACGACAATGTCGACCTTGCCGCCGACCTCACCGGCCAGTTCGGTCACCGAGCGCTCGTTGGTCAGGTCCAGCGGCACCAGCGTCACCTGCGGCAACGCGGTGATGTCCTCGATGCCCGGCAACTTTTTCCAGGGCTCGGCGTGGCCGACCCAGACGATGTCCGCGCCGGCCTTCACCAGCGCCTGCACGATCGCCTGCCCGACGGCGGTCTTGCCGTCGGTCACCAGGACCTTGCGGAATTTCGGGTCGCTGGTCATTTCGCGCAGCATCTTGTCGTCAGCCATGTGTTCACCTCCAACGCCCGGAAATCCGATCAGCACCGCCTGGCCGGCGCGGTCCAGCCGCGCGCCGACACGCACCGGCGCCGGCGCCGCGCCCACCTCGCCGTGCAGATGCACCAGCACCGACGGGCCGGCAGCCAGTTGCACCAACCCGAGACGCCAGGGCAGGCGCTCGCGGAAGAACAGGTCGTTGCTGTGGTGCAGCGTGGTCTGGCCCAGCAGCGTGCCCTCGCCCGACTGCGCGCGCCACTTCAGCTTCGGCGAAAGGCAGCGGTGGCACGCGTCGCGCGGCGGGTACTGCACCGCACTGCATTCCTGGCACACCTGCAGCTCGAAACGGCCCTCGGCGGCGGCCGCGGTCATGCCCAGCGCCACCCGGCCACGCGCCCAGGGCGGCAGGTTCATCTGCCGTGTGCGCAGCACCGGATTCTTGCGCCTGGGCTTCATCAGCGGCATGGTCATGGCGCAGCTTCCAATATCACGGCCCCGGTGCACAGGCACCGGTCGTAGGTCACCATGCCGAAGCCGGTGACCAGGCCGAGCTTGGCGCCGGGCACGGCGCGCTCGCCGGCGGCGCCGGTCAGCTGTCGGATCGCCTCGGTCATGCCGAGGAAGCCGCCGGCGGCGCCGGCCTGTCCGGCCGACAACTGGCCGCCGCTGGTGTTGTTGGGAAAGTCGCCGTCATGCGTCAGGGTGCGGCTGCGCACGAAGGCCGGGCCGCCGCCCTTGTCGCAAAAGCCCAGGTCCTCGAACTGCAGCATCACGATCACCGGGTAGTCGTCATAGGTCTGGACGAAATCAATGTCGGCGGGCGCTGCCGCAGCCTGCGCGTACAGCTCGTCGCGATCGACCAGCCAGCCGCCACGCACCATCACCGGGTCGTCGGCATAGGCGTTGTGGCGCTCGATCGCGCCGCGCACCAGAACGTGCGGCAGGCCCAGGTCGCGGGCCCGCTCCTCGCGCATCACCAGGAAAGCCTCGGCGCCGGCGCAGGGCATCACGCAATCGAACAGGTGGATCGGGTCCGAGATCGGCCGCGCGTCCAGGTATTCCTCCAGCGCCAAGGGCTTCTTGAACAAGGCGTTCGGGTTCTTCAGCGCGTTGCTGCGCTGGGCCACGGCGATGCGGCCGAAATCCTCGCGACGGGCACCGTAGGTGCGCATGTAGTTGGCCGTGATCAGCGCGAAGATCGAGTTCGGGCCGCCCGAGCCGTAGGGATAGCTGGCGTCGCGCGCGAAGTTGCTGAAGCTACCCAGGGTGAGTCGGAAGGAATCGACGTGGTTGGTGTCCGCCGCGACGCAGGCCACCACGTCGGCGTCGCCCGACTGCACCGCGCGCGCGGCGCGGCGCAACGACATCACGCCGGAGGCGCCGCCGGTGGGGATGTGATCGAGCCAGCGCGGCGACAGGCCCAGGTGCTGGGTGACGCCCACCGCGGTGTCGGGCACAAGCGAGAAGCTGCTTACCGTGAGGCCGTCGATCCGGTCCTTGGCGATGCCCGATTGATCGACCAGCGCGCGCAGAGCCTGGCCGATGAACCAGTGCGCCGCATGCGTGGAATAGCGCACGTACGGCACGGTGACCGGCACCGTCACGGCGACGCCTTCATAGGAGCTGCGCTGTCTCGTCACGCGGGTCTCCGCTTCATTGCGCAGGTGTCGACGCACTGGGGCTGGCCGGGCAGCGAGGCGGCGAGCGCCCGCAGTTCGCCGCGCTGCACCTTTTGCGACGCCGTCAGCGGCAAGCCGTCGACGAACGCCACAAAGCCCGGCGCCTTATAGTACGCCAGCCGCGCCAGGCACCATTGCACGATGTCGGCCGCTGCGGCCCGGCGCGCGGCATCGTCACCC
>JAAOZX010000290.1 GCA_012274225.1 Comamonadaceae bacterium
CCATCCCCTCGTTGAGCTTCATGATGTAGTAGGTGGGCATCCGGCTCAGTTCGGCGGCGGCCCACTCCTTCAGGGGAAGCGGCTGGTTGTCCGGCCAGTCCGCACTCTTGTGGTGGAAATAGGCCCGCAGGAAGGCATGGACGCCCGGCGGCGCATGCAACATGTCGGCGTCGGCTTGCCGCGTCGAGTAGTACCACTGGTAGTGCTTGCGCGGCGGATCCAGCGCGGCCAGCGCGTCGTGGATGGACACGGCCGGTTCGACCGGCATCTCGGGACGGGCATCGGTGGCAAAGGGCAGCGCGGGCGGCCCGCCGAAAGGCGAACTCATCAGGGCCACCGAGCGGAACACATCGGGCCGGATCAGCGAGCACAGGGCGGCGACCGGCGAGCCGAAGTCGTGGCCGATCACCGCCGCGACCGACTCGTGCCCCAGTGCGAACACCAGTGCCAGCGCATCCGTCACCACATTGAGAATGCGGAACGAGCTCAGGTCGCCGTCGTAACGGCCGTCCCATCCGGTGGTGCGGCCGTAACCGCGCTGGTCGGGGGCGATCACATGGAACCCGGCCGCGGCCAGCGGCAGCATCACCTTGCGCCAGGTGTAAGCGAGTTCGGGAAAGCCGTGCAGCAGCAGCAGGCAGGGCCGCCCGCTGCCGCCGAATCCAGCTTCCAGAATGTGCATCCGCAAGCCGTTGACGTTGTCGACGAAGCGCGAGCGCACGCCTTCGGGCAGCGCAGCAGCGCTCAGTGCTTGCGGCAACGCGGGCGCGGGCCCGGCCATCAGACCACCATCGGCGTCGCCGCGCCGTCCATCGACAACACGGCGCCCGAGATGTAGCCGGCGCACGGCGAGGCCAGGAACACCACCGCGTTGGCGATGTCCTCGGGCAGCGCGAGACGGCCCAGCGGCATCCTGGCCTGGGCCTGGCGCAGCACCTCCTCGGGGCTGATGTTGCGCATGCGGGCATCGACCGCGAAACCTTCGGCCAGCCGGTCGGTGAGCGTCAGCGAGGGGTTGACGGCGTTGACGCGTACGCCCCGGGGTCCGTAGGCCGCCGCCAGCCCCGCGCTGGCCAGCATCAAGGCGGCGTTGGCGGCGCCGCCGGCCAGATGGGTGGTGGTCGCGACCTTGCCCCCCATGCCGACGATGTTGACCACGGCGCCGCAGCCGCGCTCGCCCATGCGCTTGATGAGCGGATCCAACACGTTGATGTAGGTGAAGAACTTTGCCTGCATGGCGGCCTGCCAGGCTTGCGGCTCCAGTTCGTCGAAGGGCGTGCGCCGCGCGGCGCCGGCGGAATTGACCAGGATGTCGATTGGTGCGGCCGTGTCCCAGGCAACGTTCACCATGGCCAGCGCGGCGCCGGCATCGGTCAGGTCGCATGGGTAAGCCGTGGCCCCGTGCCCTTCGGCCTTCAGCGCCGCGAGTGCGGCGTCCAGGTTGGCACGGCTGCGCCCGACCAGGCTGACACGCGCGCCCTCGGCCAGAAAGGCGCGGGCACAGGCCAGGCCGATGCCGCGGCTGCCGCCGGTGACGAGGACGTGCTTGCCGGTGAGTTGCAGATCCATGGGTTCTCCTTGCGGGCGCCTGCTGAGGACGCGGGCCCTTGACCGGGAGAGTGTGCCACCGGCCGGTTCGCGGTGGCCCCTACGCCGCCCAGTGGCCGCTCAAACCCGCGGCACCTGGCGCGTCACTGCTTGCCGGCCAGTTTGTCCGTCGGGGTCACCCAGTCACCACCGGTGAGGATCCACTTGCCGTCGGCGCGCTGCACCCACTTGCGTTGGCGGTACTCCATGCCGGGCTTGGCCAGCACCCATTCGCCCGGCTTCCAGGCGTAGTGGCCGTCCTTCCACTCGTGGAAGCCGGCCGACCAGACGTAGCCTTCCGCGAGCGGCGGCTTGGCCTCCCAGGTGCCGGAAGGGGGCGGCACGTCGACCGCGACGGGTTCCGGGGCCTGGGCCGCCGCGGGCCTGGCCTGGACGGGCTTCCTGGCGTTCGCGTCCAGGGCGACTGTCGCCGCCGCCACTGCCAGCGCCATCAGGACTGCATTCTTCATGGTATTGCTCCTTCGCTCCCGCGATGGTCAGGCACTGGCGGGCGCGCCGCTGACGGACAACCGCTCAGCGCGACGTCGGACTTGTCGGCCATGCGAACCGCCACGAGTCGCGGTCAGTACCCGTTCGTGACAGTCTTCACCGATCCTTTGCGCAGCCCGTCGTCCCAGCGACCGCCTGTCGCGTTGAACCGATACGGCACCGCAGCACGCTTGCGGGCCGGCTAGAACGGAGATCTGCATGAAGGACGCGCGACCCGTGGGAACCCGACCGTTCCGGCTGTGTTTCCGTTCCCTGTTCGACAGCGGACGCGGGTACGCCTTTCCTTGCGACGGCAACGGGCGGGTCGACCTCGACGAACTCAGCGAGAGCGCCCGCACCAACTACCTCTATGCGCGGGCGATGGTCGGCCGGGAACTCGCCGTTCCGGCGGTGGAGCCCGCGGACCTGCATTGACGCTTGGCGCGGACGGCGAGGACGCAGGAAATCTGCCGGGGTCGGTGGCCCCTGCATTTATGCAATGATCGACCGGCCTTCGTGCCGGTCCGGGCCATTCGAAGATTTCCGGAGACCTCGATGAATAACCTGCATCCTTATGCCGTCCTGCGCGCCACTGTGCTGGTGAGCAGCGTCCTGGCGGGCGTACCGATCCACTCGCATGCCGCGTCCGTTGCCCCCGTTGCGGCCGAAAACGGCATGGTGGTCACTGCCCAGCACATCGCCACGCAGGTCGGCGTCGACGTGCTCAAGCACGGCGGCAACGCCGTGGATGCGGCAGTGGCGGTGGGGTACGCCCTGGCCGTGGTCTATCCAGCCGCCGGCAACCTCGGCGGTGGCGGCTTCATGACCGTGCAACTGGCCGACGGCCGCAAGACCTTCCTGGACTTTCGCGAGAAGGCACCGCTGGGCGCCACCGCCAATATGTACCTGGACAAGGACGGCAACGTGATCAAGGGCCTGAGCACCAAGGGCCCTCTGGCCGTGGGTGTGCCGGGCAGCGTGTCGGGCATGGAATACGCGCGCCAGAAATACGGGACCATGAGCCGCGTCGCACTGCTGCGCCCGGCCATTGCACTGGCCGAAAAAGGCTTTGCCCTGGACCAGGGCGACGTCGACATCTTCCAGACCGCCACCGACGATTTCCGCAAGGACCCGGCGTCCGCGGCCATCTTCCTGAACCAGGGCGAGCCATTCCGGGTCGGCGACAGGCTGGTGCAGCCGGCCCTGGCAAAGACCCTGAAGGCGATCAGCCGGCAAGGCAGCGATGGTTTCTACAAGGGCTGGGTCGGCGCGGCGATCGTCAAGTCCAGTCGAAGCGGCAGCGGCCTGATCACCCAGGCCGACCTGGACCAGTACAGCACGCGCGAGCTGGCCCCGATCGAGTGCGACTACCGCGGCTATCACGTGATCTCCGCGCCCCCGCCCAGCTCGGGCGGCGTGGTCATTTGCGAGATGCTCAACATCCTGGAGGGCTATCCGCTCAAGGATCTGGGCTTTCATTCGGCCCAGGCCGTGCATTACCAGGTCGAGGCCATGCGGCACGCCTACGTCGACCGCAACAGCTACCTGGGCGACCCGGATTTCGTGAAGAACCCGATCGCCCGCCTGACCGACAAGGCCTATGCGGCGCAGATTCGCGCGGTGATCGATCCCAACAAGGCCGGCGTATCCAAGGACATCAAGCCGGGGGTCGAGCCGCATGAGGGCACCAATACCACCCATTACTCGATTGCCGACCGCTGGGGCAACGCCGTCGGCGTCACCTATACGCTGAACGACTGGTTCGGGGCCCGGGTCACCGTGCCGGGAACCGGTGTGCTGCTCAACGACGAGATGGACGATTTCACGGCCAAGCTGGGCGTGCCCAACCTGTACGGGCTGGTGCAGGGCGAGGCCAACGCCATCGCGCCCGGCAAGCGGCCGCTGTCATCGATGAGCCCGACGATCGTCAGCAAGGACGGCCACCCGGTGATGGTGGTGGGAACGCCCGGGGGCAGCCGAATCATCACCGCCGTGCTGCTCACGGTCCTGAACGTGATCGACTACGGCATGAATGTGCAGGAAGCGGTGGACGCCCCGCGCTTTCACCAGCAATGGCTGCCGGACCTGACCAACGTCGAGAATTTCGCGCTGTCGCCCGACACCCGCAAGATCCTGGAAGCCGCCGGCCACAGGCTGGGCGCCCCGCAGCCCGCCAACCACGTTACCGCGCTGCTGATCGGTGCGCCTTCGCTGGGCGGCAAGCCGGTGGGCCCGAACCGTTTCTATGGCGCGAACGACCCGCGCCGAAACAGCGGGTTGGCCATGGGGTACTGAGCAGCGCAGACAGCTGCTGGCGCCGCGACGGGCGCGGTTGCCCTCGCCAAGACCGGATAAAGTGGACGCCTTCATGACCTCCAGACCCGTTGCCCTGCTGCTGAACATCGCCCACGCGGTGGATCACATGTTCCTGCTGATCTTCGCCGCCGCGGTGGGCACCATCGCCGCCGACCTGGGCGTGGCGCGCTGGGAAGACCTGATGCCCTACGGCACCGGCGCCTATCTGCTCTACGGGCTGGGCGCGCTGCCGGCCGGCCGGCTGGGCGACCTGTGGGGACGCCGCTCGATGATGGTGCTGTTCTTCTTCGGCATGGGCGTGTCCGCACTGCTGTGCGCGCTGGTGCGCAC
>JAAOZX010000291.1 GCA_012274225.1 Comamonadaceae bacterium
CCGAACACGCCCATCGCGATGGTGATGAAGCCGATGCCGTCCGTGAGCTCGGGGATGTCGAACGAATAGCGCGCGACACCGGAATTCACGTCGGTGCCCACCAGCCCCATCAGCAGGCCCAGGATGATCATGGCGATCGCCTTGATGAGCGATCCGGAAGCCAGCACCACCGCGCCGATCAGGCCCAGGATCATGAGCGAGAAATATTCGGCGGGGCCGAACTTGAACGCCACTTCGGTCAGCGGCGCCGCGAATGCGGCCAGGATCAGCGTGCCCACGCAACCGGCGAAGAACGAGCCCAGGCCGGCGGCAGCCAGGGCGGGACCTGCGCGGCCCTGCCTTGCCATCTGGTAGCCGTCGATCACGGTGACCACCGACGATGATTCGCCGGGCAGGTTGACCAGGATGGCGGTGGTGGAGCCGCCGTACTGCGCGCCGTAGTAGATGCCGGCCAGCATGATCAGGGCCGACACCGGCGGCAGGGCATAGGTCGCCGGCAGCAGCATGGCGATGGTGGCCACCGGGCCGATGCCGGGCAGCACGCCGATCAGCGTGCCCAGCAAGCAGCCGATGAAGCAGTACAGCAGGTTGATCGGCGTGAAGGCGACGCCGAATCCGATCGAGAGATTGCTAATCAGATCCATGGTGGTGGCCTTCCTGTCAACCGGTGATGAAGGTCGGCCAGACCTGGAACTGCAGTTTCAGCAGCACGATGAAGGCCAGGTAGCTGCCGATGGCAAGGAGGGTCGCGAGCACGACGACCTCCCTGATATTGAACTCGTCGCCGGCCAGGCTCGAGACGAAGGTCAGGCCGTAGATGGCAACGATCATGCCCATGGCCGGCAGGCCGATGCTGGGCAGTCCGCCCAGCAGGATACCGAACAGCAGGTTGGCGCCGATGATGAATCCGAGCGGCTTCCAGGCCCATTTGCCGATCGGGTCGCCATTCTCCGTTTCCACCACCAGCGACTCGAAGACGATGAACGCCCCCATCGCGGCGAGCAGGACGCCCAGCACCAGCGGGAAGTAGCCGGGGCCCATGCGGGCGCCCTCGCCGATGGTGTAGGTCGTCGCGCCCCATGCGAACGCGATGCCGACGGCCATGAACATGAGGCCGGAAAAAAAGTCCTGTTGACTCTTGATCTTCATGCGCTTCCCCGAGCAGATGCTGCGAAGAAACGATTGTGTTTCGGCCCAGGGCGCGGGCCGATGTGGATTCCACCTATATCAATACGGCTGACCAGGCCCTGACTCAAAGCGAAATATCAACGCTTTTCGACGAACGGTCAGTCCAGCGGCGGTGTCGCAGTCAGCACTTCCTCCAGCGTGGTGAGCCCTTCGGCAACCCGCAGGGCGCCGGCCAGCCGCAACGGCCGCATGCCGTCGGCCACCGCCTGCCGGCGCAGCGACGCGAGGTCCGGCGCCAGCGTCAACTTATCCTTTAAGCCCTGGCTCACCGTCAGCAACTCGTACAGGCCCATCCGTCCCATGAAACCGGTCATGCGGCAATCGACGCAGCCCACTGGCTTGTAGGGCTTCCAGCCGCCGCTGATCTTCCAGGGCTTCACGATCGCATCGAGGGCCTCGCGCGAGGCGGCGTCATCGGGCTGGCGGCATTGCTTGCACAGCGTCCGCACCAGCCGCTGGGCCAGCACGCCCAGCATCGTGGCGTTGAGCAGGTAGCTCG
This sequence comes from Comamonadaceae bacterium, assembly GCA_012274225.1. Taxonomy (GTDB): domain Bacteria; phylum Pseudomonadota; class Gammaproteobacteria; order Burkholderiales; family Burkholderiaceae_C; genus Ramlibacter. Next base: position 1,688 of record JAAOZX010000291.1, read on the forward strand.
GCACGCCCAGTTCCATCATGCGGGTGATGGCCGACGCGGCGTCGTTGGTGTGCAGCGTCGAAAACACCAAGTGGCCCGTCAGCGCCGCCTGCACCGCCATCTCGGCGGTCTGCAGGTCGCGGATTTCGCCGACCATGATGATGTCCGGATCCTGCCGCATCAGTGCCCGCAGCCCCTCGGCGAAGCCGAAATCGAGTTGCGGCTGGACCTGGGTCTGGTTGAACGCCGGCTCGATCATCTCGATCGGGTCCTCGACCGTGTTCACGTTCACTTCTTCGGTGGCGATGCGCTTGAGCGTCGAGTACAAGGTGGTGGTCTTGCCCGAACCGGTCGGCCCCGTGACCAGGACAATGCCGTGGGGACTCTTGACCAGCGCCTCCCAGCGCTTCGCGTCGTGCTGCGCGAAGCCCAGCGCATCCAGGTCCTTCACGGCCGTGTCGGGGTCGAAGATGCGCATCACCATCTTTTCGCCGAAGGCCGTGGGCAGCGTCGACAGCCGCATTTCGACCTCGTCGCCGCGCGGGTTGCGCGTCTTGATGCGGCCGTCCTGCGGCCGCCGCTTTTCCACCACGTCCATGCGGCCCAGCAGCTTGATGCGGGAGATCATGGCGTTGAGCACGCCCACGGGCATCTGGTAGACCGGGTGCAGCACGCCGTCGATGCGAAACCGGATCACGCCCTGCTCGCGCCGGGGCTCCAGGTGGATGTCGCTGGCGCGCTGGTCGAACGCATAGGTCCACAGCCAGTCGACCACCTGCACCACACCCTGGTCGTTGGCGTCGAGCTGCTTGTTGCTCTTGCCCAGCTCGACCAGCTGCTCGAAACTGGCTGCGCCGGAATTGGCGCCGGACTTTTGCGCCGCCTTGACCGACTTGGCCAGTGCGAAGAATTCGGCGGTGAAGCGGTGGATGTCCTGCGGATTGGCCATCACCCGGCGCACGGTGCGCCGCGACTGCCGCTCGACCTCGTCGACCCAGTCGGTCAGGTAGGGCTCGGCCGTCGCCACCACCACCTCGCTGGCGGTCACCTGCACCGGCAGCACCCGGTGCCGCTCGGCATAGCCGGCGCTCATGGAATCGGCCACCTTGCCGACGTCCACCTTGAGCGGATCGATGCGCAGGTAGGCCAGCCCGGCGCGGCCCGCAATCCATTGCGTCAGCGACTCGATGTCCAGCGGCTTGCCGTCGCTGGCGCGCGTCATCGCAACCGCGGCCAGCCGCACCAACGGGTGCTGGGCGCTTTCGGCCTGGGCGCAGCGCGCCACCGTGCGCCGCGCCTCCTCGGCCGAAATCACGTTGTCCTGGCTCAGCCATTGAACCATGGCGCGCCAGTCCAGCGGACCTTGAGGGGGGCTTCCGGGGGATGATTTGGACAAACGCACGCTCATGGGTCGGGGCTCAGTCGGGATCGGCGGGCTTGAGCACCCGCAACCACTTGCGAGCCGGCAAACCCCAGCGAGTTTCGATGGTTTCGGCGCGCTCGGCAAGCAGCGCCCGCGTGGGCTGCATCGGCGTGCGCAACGCCAGCACCACCGTATTGCCCTCGCGCGTGGGCCGGAACGCCCAGATCGACCCGGGCCCGAAGGCCGCGCCGATCTTTTCCAGGCTGCGGGCGTAGCTGGACGACCGGCCGAACAGATTGACCGTCATGCAGCCGTCCTCGGTTAGCAGCGCGCGGCAATCGGCATAGAAGGCCTTGCTGTCCAGCACCGGCGCCGCCGCTTCCTGGTCGTACAGGTCGACCTGCAGGGTGTCCACCGTGCCGCGCCAATGGGAATGGGCCGCCACCTCGGCGGCGTCGCCCAGGACCACCGACAGCCGGGCGTCATCGGCCGGCAACTTGAACCACAGCCGGCAGGCCGCGATGACCTGCGGGTTGAGCTCGATCGCCGTGGTCTTGATGCGCAGCTTCTTGTGGCAGAACTTGGTCAGGGCTCCCGCGCCCAATCCCAGCTGCATCGCGTGGCGCCGCGCCACCGAGGCCGGCTCGACGAACAGCAGCCAGGCCATCATGCGCTGCACGTACTCCAGCTCGATGTCGAACGGCTGGTCCAGCAGCATCGAACCCTGGACCCATTCGGTGCCCAGGTGCAGGTAGCGGACGTCGCCCTGGTCGGAAAAATTGACTTCGGGCAGGGGGGTGGGAGTCGCCTTCACTGGGCTTGATTATCGCCACTGGCCAATCCGTCCCGCGCAGCTGGGTTGACCGCCAGCAAAGGCGCCAGCTTGGGCAGGGCCTGCACCGCGTTCTCCCGGGTTGCCAGCGCCAGCGCCTCCAGCGAGATGCCGCGCAGTCCGGCGACGACCTCGGCGATGCGCGGCAACTCGCCGGGCTCGTTGCGGCCCTGCGGCCGGCCGTCCTCGCGCTGGGTCGCGGTGCGGTACAGCCATTGCGGCGGAATGTCGGGCGCATCGGTTTCCAGCGCCAGCGCCGATAGCGGCAACGCTGCGGCCAGGCGGCGGATCTGCTGGGCGCGCTCGAAGGTCGCGTTCCCGCCGAAGCCCAGCTTGAAGCCGAGCTTGACGAACTCATCGGCCTGCTGGGCGCTGCCGTTGAACGCATGCGCGATGCCGCGCACGCCGACCTGGCGCAGGTGCTTCAGCAGTTGGTCGGCCGATCGGCGCACATGCAGGATCACCGGCAGCCCGTGCCGGCGAGCCAGCGCCAGCTGCGCAGCAAAGAACCGGTCCTGCCGCGCCGCATCGAGCCCGGGCTCGAAG
>JAAOZX010000292.1 GCA_012274225.1 Comamonadaceae bacterium
AACGCTGCGTCGTGCGCGCCGGTGCATCCCGGTGGCGGGGCCATGAGTGCAATGCAAATCTCGTGCTTCAGACCGTGCTTCTGAATCATCTGCCCGGCATAAATCAGATTATTGACGTCGTTCAGCGCATCGAAGTTGCGAATGGTCGTGGCGCCATGCTTCTTGAACAGCTTGGCGTGCAGTTCGATGATGTCGGACGGCTGGCTTTCGAGCCCAACCACGCTGATGCCTCGTCCCAGAGTCTGGAGGTTTGCTTTCGGGCCCACCGTCTGGCGAAAGGTGTCCATCATGTCAAAGGCGCTCTCGTTGCAATAGAAGAAGAGCGCCTGGAAGCGCGCGCCACCGCCGAACTCAAAGTGATCAATGCCAGCCGCCGCGGTGGCCTCGAGTGCAGGGAGGAAGTCCTTCGTGAGCACTCGGGCGCCCAGGCAGGACTGCAACCCATCTCGAAATGCAGTGTTCATCACCTTGACAAGCTTCTTGGCCATGATCGTCAGCCTCAGACTCTCTGGAGGTTAAATGGTTCGACATTCGTCGGTGACCAACGGTCAGGCATGTGCCGCGCGTTCGCCTTCGAGCTTGGCAGCGACTATGTCGCGCAGCTCCCGCTTGAGGATCTTGCCGACCGGGCTGACCGGAAACGCCGGCATCACCTCCAGCCGCTCCGGCAACTTGAAGGATGCAATGCGCTGGCCGCGCAGGTGGGCGATGAGTTCGTCGAAGTCCAGCGTGGTGTCCGGCTTGAGCACCACGCAGGCGCAGGCCTTTTCGCCGAACACCGGGTCCGGCATCGCGACCAGGCTGACCTGGCTCACCTGCGGCAGGCCGAAGATCAGGTTCTCGACCTCGTCGCAACTGATCTTCTCGCCGCCGCGATTGATCAGGTCCTTGCGCCGGCCTTCGGTCCAGAGGTAGCGCCCGCGCTTGCGCACGATGTCGCCCATGCGGTAGAAGCCGTCGGCGGTGAAGGCTTCCGCGTTCTTCTCCGACGCGTTGTAGTAGCCGTTGATGGTGTAGGGTCCGCGCGTCAGCAACTCGCCCGGCTCGCCGTCGGCCACCTCGTTGCCGGCGTCATCGACCACCTTGATCTCGTCGAACTCGGACACCGGCGTGCCGGAGCTTTCCAGCAACAGTTCGTCGTCGGCATCGAGCCGCACCATGTTGATCAGGCCCTCGGCGGTGCCGTAATCCTCCTGCGGCGTGCAGCCGAACTCGGTTCTCAGGCGCGCGCGCAGTTCGGGTGCGAGACGGGCGCCGCCGTTTTGCACGACCTTCAGCGAGGACAGGTCGAAGCGCCCGGGCACCCGGCTGTTGAGCCAGTTGGCGATGAGCGGGACGACGGCGGCGATCACGGTCACCCGCTCGCGCTCGACGGTTCGGAAGATCTCGTCGGTGTCGGTGCTGGTCGCGATCACCACGGTGCCGCCGGCGTAGAAGGTGCCAAGCATCCCCGGTGACGCCAGGTTGTAGTTGTGGGCCAGCGGCAGCACCGCCAGGAACACGGTGTCGCTGTCGAAGCCGGCAGCCTGGGCGCACAGGCGCGCGTTCAGCACGTAGTCGTTGTGGGTGCGCGGGATCAGCTTGGACAATGAAGTGGTGCCGCCGGACAGCAGCATGGTCGAGACCTCGCCGCCGTCGGGACGCACGGTCTGCAGGACGGCGGCCTGCGTCGCATCGTCCGCCGCGTCATTCGCGTGCTTGGCCAGCGCGGTCTGGCCCCGTGCCGGCTGCCCGGCGACGATCACGTGGCGCAGCGAGGGAAACTCCGCCGCTATCTCCTGCGCCATGGTGCGGTAGTCGAAACCGCCCACCGTGTCGGGGATGAAATAGGCGCTGGCGCCGGAGGCGCTGATGAAGTGTCGCACCTCGGCATGGCGGTGCGCCCGCAGCGCCATGACCGGGATCGCGCCGATCCAGTTCAGCGCCAGGTAGGTGGTGACGAACTCCGGGATATTGGGCAGCTGCATCACGGCGCGGTCGAGCGGTGCCAGGCCCAGTTCGAGCAGCCCCAGCGCCAGTTGCCGCGACTGCGTCACCAACTGCGCGTAAGTGATGCGGCGATCGCCGTACACCACCGCCAGCTTGCCGGGTTGGTGCTGCGCCGTGCGCGCAACCATCTCGGCCACCGTGAGGCCCTCCCACAACCCGGCCTCGAGGTAGCGCCGCGCGGCGGCCTCCGGCCATCCGACGAATCCCTGCAACATGGCTTTGCTCCTCGTGCCGCTTCGGTCGCTGCTCCGGATCAGATCCGCACGCCCATCCGGTAGCCCTCGTGGATGGCCGCATCCATGCCGCGCGCGATCACCGCATCGCCGGCGCCGTGCAGCTCGTCGATCATCCACTGGAACTCCTGGAACAGGTCGTGATTGGCCAGCCGCGGCCCGGACACCACCACCATGTCGGTCGGGATGAAAGTCTCCTCGCCCTTGGCGTTCTTCACCGTCGCGCCCTCGGGCGTCACGCCTACCAGATGGGTGGAGGTCAGGGTGCGGATTTCCAGTTCCTCGACCCAGGCCGAGTGCCGCCACTTGAACGACGGGATCACATCCCCGGCAATGCGCTTGTCTTCTTCCACAATGACCACCTCGTGGCCGGCCTTGGTCAGCGACTCGGCCAGCGTGAGGCCGATCTTGCCGCCGCCTATCATCACCAGGCGTTTGGCCGGCTTGACACGCCCGTGGGCCACGTCCAGCGCATCGACCAGCAGTTCATGGCCCTTCATGTGCCGGTAGGCCTTCATGTCGGTGCGGGCGCCGGCGGCGATCAGGCAGACGTCGTACTGGTGCAGGACGCTGCGCATGAACTTGGGGTTGGCTTCGGTGTTGAATTTGATCTCGATGCCGAGCTTCGTGGCCATCACCTCGTAGTGCCGCACCACGCTGAGCAGGTCGTCGGGGCGGGCCAGGTCGTTGTTGGCGTAGGCGCGCAGGTTGCCGCCGATCTTGTCGCTCTTCTCGAACACCGTCACGTCGTGGCCGCGCTTCTTCGCCGTGATGGCCGCTTCCATGCCGGCCGGGCCGGCGCCGATCACCATCACCTTCTTCTTCACCGCCGCTGGCGTGATCTGGTACTCGGGCTCGACCTCGTGGCCCAGGGTCGGGTTCATGGTGCAGGTGTAGGGCAGGTCGCGGAAGAGGCGCGACAAGCAGTTCAGCGACCCGATGCAGCGGCGCACTTCGTCGAGCCGGTCCTCGGCGGCCTTGTGGATCAGCTCCGGATCGGCCAGCAGCGGCCGGCAGACCTCCCAGTAATCGAACACGCCGTCGGCGATGCACTGGTTGGCCATCACCGGGTCCGGCAGCCGGTTGCCGAAGGTGATCAGGGTCTTGGGGAACAATTTCTTGGCCTTGGCCGAGAGGTAGTTCCAGTGGCCCGGCGCGACGTCGCGGCCGATCGAGGACTCGGGCGCCTCCTGCCAGCCCACGGTGACCGAGATCATGTCGACCCCCACGTCGACCGCCTGTTGCATCAGCTCGAAGCACTCGTCCTCGCTGTTGCCGCCCCAGCGGTCCATCAGCTCGGCGCCGTTCAACCGGATCACCAGCGGATTGCCCGGCGTGGCCTGCTTGATCGCGTCGATCAGCTCGCGCATGAACCGTCCGCGGTTCAGGGTCGAGCCGCCGTACTCGTCGGTGCGCTGGTTGGTGAAGCGCGAGTTGAAGTTGGCCAGCAGGTAACCCATGAAGCTGGTGACCTCGGTGCCGTCGAAGCCGGCCCGGATCGCGCGCTGGGCGGCCTGTGCGTGCTGCTGCACGATCAGCCGGATCTGTTCCTTGTTGACTTCGCGCGGCGGCCGGAAATGCGGCAGGGTCTGCGGCACCACCGAGGGCTGGATGCAGTAGCCCAGGTCGATGCCGCCGTAGCGGCCGGCGTGCAGGATCTGCTGGATCGCCACGCCGCCGTTGTCGTGGATGTAGCCGGCGATCATCTCGAACTGCGGGATGAACTTGTCGTCGAACAGGGCGATCTGCCGGAAGTAGGACTTGCCTTCGCCCAGGGCATCGGGATAGGCGCCCTGGTTGGTGATGATGCCGCAGCCGGTGCCGGCGATCACCCGGGTGCGCGCCAGCTCGCGCGGCGTGATGAAGCCGTCGCGGGTGTTGTAGTTGGACACGCAGCAGGCGCCGTACTTGACCATGTTCTTGGTCTTGAACTTGCCGAACTGGCCGGGCTGGAAGAGATGCTTGAGTTTTTGCTCGCCGGGGCGGGTCATGGAAGGCTCCTCGTTGGATTCGGATGGGGGATGGTGTGCGGTCAACGCCGGGGCGGCGTGGCAGCAGGCGGCTGGTTGGTGGGTGCTGCCGCGCCGGCCGCGGCCCTGCCCGCGGCGAACGCGGCAAGCGCCGCTTCGATCTCGGCCAGGTTCTCGGGCGTGACGGAGGCACCGCATTCGTAGCAGACGTTGACGTTGGCCATGCGGTCGAACCAGCGGCAGCCGCATTGGTCGCAGGCCAGCTCGGGCGCGCCGGCGGGATTGCTGAAGATCATCGGCAGGCTCCCAGGAAGGCCAGGCCCAGCGAGTCCAGGAAGTCCTCGTAGCCGGCGTCCTGCAGCTGGTACTTGGTCTTCATCACGAAGAACATGATCGAGCCCTTGCGGATCTGGCGCTTGATGATGGACAGGGTTTCGCCGGCGATGGCGTCGTGCATCGCGTCCAGCCCATCCTGGTCGGCGACGAACAGCAGGTCGACCCGGGCGTCCTGGAAACCCGCGTAATCGCGGATGCCGGCGCGCATGCCGTCGTCTTCCCTGAGCCAGGTCAGCATCTCGCCCGAGCCTGCCGCGTTGATCACGCCCGCCACATGCTTGCCAGGATGTATCCCCGACCCCTCGCGCGGAACGAAGCCCACGGCCGAGCCTGGCACCAGCTCCGAGAACAGCGGGCCATGCCGCTCGAGCATGGACTGCCAGGCGGCCAGATCGCTGAAGCTGCGGGTTGCAATGGATGTCATGGACCGCTGCCGCTATTCGGGCTTGGCGCCGGTGAGCGCGATCATGTGGCGGTAGCGTTCGATGTCGCGCCGCACCAGCGTCTCGAGTTCGGCCGGGGTTCCAGTCGCCGGATCGAGGCCGACGCCGGCGATGCGCTCGACCACCGTCGGGTCATGCATTGCCTTGCCGATCTCGCGCGACAGGCGCGCCACCACGGGGGCAGGCGTGCCGGCCGGCGCCAGGATCGCATACCAGTCGACCAGCGCGAACTCGGGGTAGCCGCTCTCGGCGAATGTCGGCACGTCCGGCGCCACCGCATTGCGCGCCGGGCTGGTGACCGCGATGGCCACGAGCTTGCCCGCTCTGGCATGCGTGATGCCGTTGCCCGCGACGATCAGCGACAGGTTGACCTGGCCGCCGAGCAGATCGCCCAGGGCCTGCCCGCCACCCTTGTACGGCACGTCCATGATGTCGATGCCCGCCATGCGCTTGAACCATTCGAAGCCCAGGTAGTGCGGGCTGCTCGATCCCAGCGACGCGAACGACAATTTGCCCGGCTGGGCCTTGGCCTTCGCGACCAGATCGGCCAGCGTGCGGATGCCGGTCGAGGGATGGGTCATCAACATCAGCGGCGATGTCGTCAGCTGGGACACGAAGGCGAAATCCTTCAGCGAGTCATAGGGCAGGGCGGCGCCGTACGCGGCATTGATGGCGTGGATGTCCGTGGTCAGCAACAGCGTGTGGCCGTCGGCTGGCGCCAGCGCCACCTGGCGCGTGGCGATCACCGAGTTGCCGCCCGGCTTGTTTTCCACGATCACCTGGACGCCCAGGGCCGGCGTCAATCGGTCCGCCAACAGCCGCGCCACCGCGTCGGTGCCGCCGCCCGGCGCGAACGGCACGACGATGCGCACGATCTGGCTCGGGAAGTCGGCGGCGCCCGCCGGGGCCACGGCAAACAGTGCCGCAGCGGCGAGAAATGAGGACAGCCATGTTTTCATCGCAAGTCTCCTGGTGTTCATCCGGTGACGCCGAAATCGGGCGCCCGGCGTTGCTCGAATGCACTGATGCCCTCGCGGGCCGCTGCGGTGCAGGCTACCGCCCCGAATGCCTGGTAGCCGACTTCCAGCGCCGCCGCGAGCGTGGGCGCGGCAGCCGCTTCGCGCACCGTGCGTTCGATCAGGTCGATCACCGTCGAGCTCAGCACCTTGCCGGTGGCCGCCGCGCCGGGCTCGAACGCCGGAACCGCCACCGGCTCGTCGGGAAGGGTCGGGATGCGGCCGGCCAATTGGTGCACCCGTTCCAGCGAGCGCGCGATCAGGTCGTCGAAACCGTCGGCGAGTTCGTCGACGATGCCCAGTTCGTGAGCCTGCGTTGCCTTCAGGCGCTCGCCGCGCGTCAGCATGCCGTTGAACACCGACGCGGCCTTCGGCCAGCGTCGATACGGCACCACCATCGCGCCGATGCCGGGGACGATGCCCAGCGTCACCTCCGGCAACTGCATCCAGGCGCTGCGATCGGCGATCAAGGCATGGCAGCGCATGGCCAGCTCCAGGCCGCCGCCCAGCGCCATGCCGTTCAGGGCCGCGACAACGGGCTTGCGAGCGTGATCCAGGTGGACCAATAGCCGCGAGCAGTCGCGTGCGTACTGCGCCGCCGCCTTGGCGTCGCCCAGCAGCAAGGGAAAGCGGCCGATGTCGGCGCCGGCGCAGAAAGCCTTGGTGCCGTAGCCGACGATCACGAAGCCGATCACCCGCGGGTTGGCCTCGTGGCGCCGGATGACGGCCAGCACCTCGTCGGTCAATTCGTCGTGCAGCGCATTCAATGCTTCGGGCCGGCGCAAGGTGATGATCGCCACGCTGTCCACCTCGTCGACCAGCACATGCCGCTCCGGTGGCAGGTAGGCGGCCGGTTCGCGGCGCGGCGCCGGCATGCCGGGGCGCTCGCGCACGAAGCGCTCGAGCACGCGCTGGCATTCGGCCGCACCCATCGATCGCATCAGCTCCAGCGGGCCGCGTTTGAAGCCCAGCGCCAGCCGGCAACCGATGTCCAGGTCGGCGGCATTGCCGATGCCGCGGTCCAGGATGTCCACGGTCTGCGACAGCAGTACGCCCAGCAGGCGGTCGCGGATCAGCGCGCGCTGAGCCGGTGCGACGTCGACCGGGCGGCCCGGCGCCACCGTGTTCCAACGTTCGACCGAGCGGAACACCGGAGCCGGCCGGTAGTGCTCGCCTTCCTCGTTGGCCTGCAGCGTGTTGGTCTCGATGATGATCGGATTGCCGTGCGCCAGGTTCAGGACGAAGAAGGGGCCGGCCTGGACGAATTCGGCGGCCACGCTGTCGATCTGCGCCGCGCTGGCGTCGCCCAGCAACAGGCCGGCCTCGTTGCACCAGTTGTCGAAGATCCGGTCGAGCATGAAGCAGGGCACGTCGGCGGTGACCAGCGGCAATTTTCCGGTCTGCACGAACAGGCGGCGCAGCCATGGCACCAGCGTAGGGTCGGCACGCGGCCAGTCGACCACCTCGACGACCGGATTGCGCCAGGCCGGTGCGAAGAAGTGCGTCACCGTGGCCCGCTCGGGATGGGCCATCTCGCTGAAGATGCGTTGCGCCGGCAGGGAGCTGGTGTTGGAGGTGATGACCGCAGTGGAAGCGACCCGTGCCTCCACGTCGGCGAAGATGCGGCGCTTGAGCGCGAGGTCCTCGGTCGCGGCCTCGATCACCCAGTCGCAACCCCGCAGCACCTCGTAGTCGGTGCCACCGGCGAGGCCCGCCAGCGTCGCCTGCGCCGCCTTCTCGCTCATCTTGCCGCGCGCCACCGCCTTGTCGGCGTAACCCTTGAGGCGCTCCAGCGCGGCGTCCACGGCAGCCTGGCGCACGTCCAGCAGCACCAGTTCCAGGCCTGGCAGGGCGGCCTTCAGGTAATAGCCGATGTCCGGCCCTATGGTGCCGGCGCCGATCACGGCGACGCG
>JAAOZX010000293.1 GCA_012274225.1 Comamonadaceae bacterium
AATGTGTGATGAAACCCAGCAAAGCCGGATCCTCATCACAAGGGGGTCGCGCTGCACGTTGTTCCGCGCGATCCGTGGCCAGGCGGGCAGTCGGGCTGCCCACCTTCAAAGCCTGGGCGGCGCGGCGCGCGGCGCAGGCTTCCTTGCGGGCAGGATCCGGCTTGGCGGGGTCCCCAGAAAATCGCCCGGCGATTTTCTGGGGTGCCTTTGCCGGGCCTGCTCGCACCGATCAGCCTCCGGGAAATCGCATTCGCGATTTCTCGGAGCTTTCTTTCATTAGGAGAGTCCCATGAGAAGCACTCGTCGCCATTTCATGTCCCAATCGGCCGCCGCCGCGTCGGCGCTGGCCTTTCCGCTGGTTGCCGGCGCGCAACCCACGTCGGTGAAGATCGGCGTGCTGCATCCGGTCACCGGGGCGCTGGCCTATTCCGGCGCGCAATGCCGCGAGGGCGCGCTGATGGCCATCGAGGACATCAACAAGGCCGGCGGCATCAAGTCGCTGGGCGGCGCGAAGATCGAGGCGCTGCTCGGCGACGCGCAATCGACGCCGCAGGCCGGCACGGCCGAAGTCGAGAAGATGAACGAGGCCGGCGTCTGCGCGATCGTGGGCGCCTACGCCTCGGCGATCTGCCTGGCCACGACCCAGGCCGCGGCCAAGTACAACCTGCCGCACGTGGTCGACGTCGGCGTGGCCGACCAGATCGTCGAGCGCGGCCTGAAGAACACCTTCCGCTTCGGCCCCGGCTACAAGAAGTGCGCCGAGATTGCCATGACCAACCTGTACGTGCTCAACACGGCGGCGGGCAAGCCTGCGAAAACCGTGATGATCATCCACGAGGAGTCCCTCTTCGGCACCGGCACGGCACAACTGCTGGCGCGCGAGTTGCCCGGCTACGGCTTCGAAGTCAAGGAAGTGATCAAGCACGCCAACCCCACGCGCGACTTCAACAACATCGTGTTGCGGATGAAGGCGATCAATCCCGACATCGTGATCCCGGCCAATTACTACAACGAATACGCGTTGCTGGTACGCACCATGCAGCAGCAGAAGGTGGTTCCCAAGGCGATCTATTCGGTGCTGGGCGGCGCCGCGTCGAGCTACAAGTTCGTCAAGGAATTCCCGGACGCCGCCAACGGCATCATCGACTGCAACCACTGGTTCAATCCGAAGGACAAACGTTCTCATGCACTGCGCCAGCGGGTCGAGGCGAAGAACCTGTTCTTCACCTACGAGATCTTCAACACCTACACCGCCATGATGCTGCTGGCCGACGCGATCAACCGCGCCAAGAGCGTGGACCGCGCCGCCATCACCGACGCGCTGGCAAAGAGCACCTTCTCGGATCACTTCCTGCCCTATGGCCCGACCCAATTCGTCGACGGCCAGAACACCGGCGCGCAGCCGCTGATGACGCAGGTGGCCAGGAACGACATCAAGGTGATCGTGCCGCGCGAATACCGCGAGATGGAACCGATCTTCCCGCTGCACTCATGACGGCCCAACGTTCGTCCTGAGCCTGTCCTCGGGGTGAACGTGTCTCCATGCTCGAATTCGGAATCCTCTTTCCGGCCGTCCTGAACGGCCTGACCACCGGCGCGGTGTACGCGCTGGTGGCGCTGGGCCTGACCCTCATCTACGGCGTGCTGCACATCATCAACTTCGCCCACGGGGCGGCGCTGATGCTGGCGCTGTATGCCGTGTACCTGCTCAAGGAAAATCTCGGCGTCGATCCGTACCTGGCGCTCGTGGTCGTGGTGCCCGGCATGTTCGCGCTGGGTTATGCGCTGCAGCGCCTCGTGATCAACCGGGCCAGCCATGGCAAGGACGAGAACATCCTCCTGGTCACGCTGGGCCTGGCAATCATCATGGAGAACGCCGCGCTGTTGGCGTTCAAGAGCGACACGCGCACCATCGACACCGCGTACACGCTGACCACGGTGGCGATCGGCCCGGCCATGATCGCCCTGCCGAAGCTGATCGCCTTCGCCGGCGCGCTGGTCGTCTATGCCTTGTTGCTTCTATTGATGGTCCGGACCGACCTCGGCCGGGCGATCCGCGCGGTGGCCAAGGAAAAGCAGGGCGCGCGGCTGATGGGCATCGACGTCGACCATGTCTACGCCATGAGCTTCGGCATCGGCCTGGCGTGCCTGGGCGCGGCGGCGTGCTTCCTGCTGCCCGCCTATTACGTGAATCCGCAGGTCGGCAGCGGGTTCGTGCTGGTGGCCTTCACCATCGTGGTGCTCGGCGGCATGGGCAGCTTCGCCGGCGCGCTGGTCGGCGGCCTGCTGGTCGGCGTGGTCGAGTCGGTCGGCGGCCTGTATTTCGGCGAATCGCTGGGCCAGATCGGCATCTTCGCGATCTTCATCGCCGTGCTGCTGTTCCGACCCCAGGGCCTGTTCGGGGCGGCCGCATGAAGCGAAGGGCGAGGGGCCCCGCTTGCGGGGATCGACCAGCGCAGTGCGGCCAAGGCCTCCGACGCCATGGCCGATCCATCAATGATCATCTGTCGGAGGAGGCCGCATGAAGGATCTGGCCGCGATCGCGCTGTTCGCCGTGCTGGTGGGCTGCGCGCCGCTGGTGACGACGTCCGGCGTCGCGCTCAACTTCGTCATGATGGCGCTGTACGCCTGCCTGCTGGCGCAGGCATGGAACATCCTGGGCGGGTTCGGCGGCCAGTTCTCCTTCGGCCATGCGTTGTTCTTCGGCACCGGTGCCTACACCCAGGCGATCGCCCAGTTGCACGGCATCAACCCGTGGATTGCCTTGCCGCTGGCGCTGGCGGCGAGCGCCGGCGTCGGCCTCTTCGTCGGTGCGCTGAGTTTCCGCTACGGCCTGAAGGGCTCGTATTTCGCGCTGGTGACGCTGGCGTTCGCCGAAGTGTTCCGGGTGCTGGCGGTATCGGTGCCGTTCACGGGCGCCGGCGTGGGCTTGATGGTGCCGCTGCGCGAATCGGCGGCCAACATGCAATTCGCGTCGCGCGCCGGCTACCTGTGGCTGGTGCTGTCGCTGGTGACGGTGGCGCTATTGGTAAGCGCGTGGCTGCGCCATTCGCGCTTCGGCGCCTGGCTGCAGGCGGTGCGCGACAACGAGGACGCGGCGCGCGCGGTCGGCGTCAATCCATTCCGCGTCAAGCTGGCCGCGATCGGCCTGTCGGGCGCGCTGATGGGCGCGGGTGGCGCGTTCTATGTGCAGGTGTTCCAGTACATCGATCCGGGCATCGCCTACGGTCCCTCGACCTCGGTCGAGGCGCTGGTCGCCGCCATCGTGGGCGGCCTGGGAACCCTGTGGGGACCGGTGCTGGGCGCGCTGGTGCTGCACCTGCTGGCCGACGTCACCCGCAACCTGTTCGGGCAGTTGCCGGGCATCAACATGGTGATCTACGGCGTGGTGCTGGTGGCGATCGTGATGTTCCTGCCACGCGGCATCGCCGGCATGGGCGTGCCGGCGCGCTGGCGCCGCGGCAAGGCACCCAGGGACGGCCATGGCTGAGCCGCTGTTGGCGCTGCGATCGGTCTCACGCTCGTTCGGCGGGCTGCAGGCGGTGCGCGACGTGAGCCTGGCGATCTCGCCGGGCAGCCTGTGCGCGCTGATCGGCCCCAACGGCGCCGGCAAGACCACGCTGTTCGCGCTGATGTCCGGGTTCCTCAAGCCCGACAGCGGCAGCGTGACTTTCCGCGGCGAAGACATCACCGGGCGCGAGCCGCATCGCAATGCCCGGCTGGGCATGACCCGCACCTTCCAGATCGTCCAGCCGTTCGCGCAGCAGACGGTGCGCCAGAACATCGCCGTGGGCGCGCATTTGCACACCGCCAGCCGCCGGCTGGCGCTGGAACAGGCCGAGGAAGTGGCGCAGCGGGTCGGCCTGGCGCCGCAACTGGACAAGCCCGCGGCCGACCTGACGGTGGGCGGGCGCAAGCGCCTGGAACTGGCCCGCGCCCTGGCTACGCGGCCACGCTTGCTGCTGCTCGACGAGGTGCTGGCCGGCCTGAACCCGGCCGAGATCGCCGAGATGATCCCGGTGGTGCGCGAGATCGCCAGCGGCGGCATCACGGTGCTGATGATCGAGCACGTGATGCAGGCAGTGATGAACCTGGCGCAGCAGGTCTGGGTGCTGGCCCAGGGGCAGTTGATCGCCCACGGAACCCCGGGCGAGGTGACGCGCGACGAGCGGGTGATCGAGGCCTACCTGGGCCACGGTGCGGCGGCGCGCCTGCGTGCGGCGGAGGTGAGAGCGTGAGCGCCGCCTTGCTCGACGTTCGCGGGCTGCACGCCGGCTACGGCGCGGTGGAGGTGCTGCGCGGCATCGACCTGAACGTGGGCGAGGGCGAGGCCGTGGCCTTGCTCGGCAGCAATGGCGCCGGCAAGAGCACGCTCAACAACGTGATGTGCGGCCTGTACGCGCCGTGGTCCGGGACCGTGTCGTTCGACGGCGCCGATCTCACGCGCGCCCATTACCGCGACGTGGTCAAGGCCGGATTGATCCAGGTGCCCGAAGGGCGTCGGATCTTTCCCAACCTGTCCGTGCGGGAAAACCTGGAACTCGGCGCGTTCACCCGCGCCCGCGAGCACCGCGCCGACAACGTGGAAAAGTCGTTCGTGCTGTTTCCCCGGCTGCGCGAGCGCGCCGGCCAGGTGGCCGGCACCCTGAGCGGCGGCGAGCAGCAGATGCTGGCGATCGCGCGCGGACTGATGGCTGAACCGCGGCTGTTGATCCTGGACGAGCCGTCGCTGGGCCTCTCGCCGATCCTGGTGGAGGAACTGTTCACGCTGATCCGGCGGCTGCGCGACGGCGGCCTGGCGGTGCTGCTGGTGGAGCAAAACGTGGGCCAGTCGCTGGAGGTGGTGGACCGGGCCTACGTGCTGGAGAACGGTGCCATCCGCTTCTCCGGCTTGCCGTCGCAGCTGCTGGGCAGCGACGAATTGCGCCGGGCTTACCTCGGCTTGTGATGCGTCAATGATGAAGGACTGACCTGAAATGAAACGCCGCGGATTCCTGTTGTCTACCGCTTCCCTCCTCACCGCCACGTCCAGCGGGCTGCGGGCCCAGACGGGGGCTGTGCGCATCCTGGTGGGCGCGCCGGCGGGGGGCTCCACCGACACGCTGGCGCGCGCGCTCGCCAACGAGCTCGGCCGGCATTTGGGAAAGACGGTGATTGTCGAGAACCGCCCCGGCGCGGGCGGCAACATCGCCGCCGATGCCGTGGCCAAGGCGGCACCGGACGGCAACACCTTGCTGATGAGTTTTACCAGCCACGCGATCAACGCGACGCTCTATCCTTCGTTGCCGTTCGACCCGGTCAAGGACTTCACGCCGCTCACCTGCGTCGCCACCGCGCCCTCGGTGCTGGTGGCCAACCCTGCCGTGCCGGTCAAGGACGTGCGCGAGCTGATCGCGCTGGCGAAGGCGAAGCCGGGCAAGCTCAATTTCGCGATCGGTGGCATCGGCTCGTCGCTGCATCTGGCCGGCGACGCATTCAAGATGCAATCGGGCACCTACATCGTCAACATTCCCTACAAGGGCACGGCGCCGGCCATCCAGGACGTGATCGCCGGCCAGGTGGAATTGATGTTCGCGCCGATGGGACTGGCGCTGGCGCAGGTGCGCGGCGGCAAGGTCAAGCCGCTGGGCGTGACCAGCGCCAGGCGGCTGCCGCAGTTCCCCGACGTGCCGGCGATCGCGGAGGTGTTGCCCGGCTACGAGTCCAGCGCCTGGTTCGGCCTGTTCGGTCCCGGCCACATGAGTCCCGAGCTCACCAAGCGCATCAGCGACGCGGCGCGTCAGGCAATCGCCTCGCCCGAGGTGCGCAAGCGGCTGGAGGCCGACGGCGCCATTCCGGTCGGCAACTCGCCCGAGGAGTTCGGGCGCTTCGTGCAGGCCGAGATCGTGCGCCTGGGCAAGGTCGTCAAGTTCTCCGGAGCGAAGCCGGAATGAACGTTCCACGCTTGAGCGCCGCACGGCCGCCCGAAGGCGCGAGGGCCCCCTCGGGGGGCAGCGACCCACACGAAGTGAGGGAGCGTGGGGGCCACATGACATTGGCGCAGAAGCTGGTCGCGCGGGCGGCCGGCCAGAGCGCCGTGACGGCGGGCGAGATCGTCAATTGCCGGGTCGACCTGGCTATGTTCCACGACTCGTCCGGGCCGCGCCGCCTCAAGCCCATGCTGGAGGCACTGGGCGCGAAGATCTGGGACCCGTCGCGGGTCGTGCTGGTGATGGACCACTACGTGCCCGAGCGCGACGACGACTCGCGCCGCATCGTGCGCATCGCGCGCGACTGGGCGGCCGAGCAGGCATTGCCCTACGTCTACGACAGCCTGGGCATCTGCCACATCGTCGTGCCGCAGCACGGCCATCTGCGGCCCGGCATGTTCTGCGTCGGCGGTGATTCGCATTCGCCCACCGGCGGCGCCTTCGGTGTCTACATGTTCGGCATCGGCGCCACCGAGATGCTCGGCGCCGTGATCACCGGCGAGATCTGGCTCAAAGTGCCGCAGACGATCTTCATGCGCTGGACCGGCCGCCTCGTCGACGGCGTCAGCGCGAAGGACATGATGCTGTCGATGCTGGGCCGCTTCGGCATGAACGGCGGCGCCGACGGCAGCTACCAGGCGGTGGAATACTGCGGCGAGGCGGTGGCCGCGCTGTCGATGGCCGAACGCATGACGCTGGCC
>JAAOZX010000294.1 GCA_012274225.1 Comamonadaceae bacterium
GCACTGGCCTGGAACCTGCTGGCGGGCTACACCGGCCAGTTCTCGCTGGCGCCCGCGGCGTTCGCCATGATCGGCGGCTATGCCACGGCGCTGCTCGATTTCTACTGGAAGGTACCGCTCGCGCTGGCCATCCCGGCCGCGATTGTGGCGACCGGCCTGGCCGGGCTGATCCTGGGCAAACTGGTCTTGAATCTCAGCGGACCGTACCTGTCGCTGACGACGCTCGCGTTCGCCGAGATCGCGCGGGTGGTGATCAGCAATTCCAACGAGTTCACCCGCGGCGACCAGGGCATGCACGTGGCGACGCTGACCGACAGCCGCCTGGCTTACTACTACATCTTCCTGGCCGCGTTGTTGGCAGTGCTGGCGTTCATTTACGGGTTGCTCAAGGGCAAGCTGGGGCGCTTCATGATGGCCGTGCGCGACGACCCGGTCGGCGCGGAAAGCCGCGGCATCGACGTGGTGCGGATCAAGATGATCGCGTTCTGCGTCTCGTGCGCGATCTGCGGTCTGGCCGGCTCGCTGTACGGCACATTCAGCCAGTTGGTCAGTCCGGAGCTGGGCCTGTTGCAGCAGACCGGCCTGATCCTGTCGATGGTGGTGATCGGCGGCATGGGGTCGCTCAGCGGTTCGATCCTGGGCGCAGTGCTGATCTACATGGGCTCGGAGTGGCTGCGCGGCTTCGGCAACATCCAGCTGATCGTCTTCGCGCTGCTGGTGATCCTGTTCGCGCGCTACATTCCCGGTGGCCTCTGGGGCTGGATCGCCGCGCGGCTGCAGGGGAGGGCGCGATGAGCCTGCTCGCCATCGAAGGCCTGTTCGTGCGTTTCGGCGGGGTCGCGGCGGTCGACAACGTGAGCTTCGACGTCCGCCAGGGCGAGATCCTGGGACTGATCGGTCCCAACGGCTCGGGCAAGACCACGGTGCTGAACCTGCTGTCCGGTTTCCTCGCGCCGCATGCCGGGCGGGTGCGCATGCGCGAGGAGGACGTGACCGGCATGTCGCCCGCCCGGCTGGCGCAGCGCGGCGTGCTGCGGATGTTCCAGATGACCCGGGTCTTCACCCGCATGTCGGCCTACGACAACCTGCTCACCGCCGGCATGGCGCGCGGCCTGTCGGAGGCCGAGTCGGCCCGGCGCGCCGACGCACTGGTGGAGGAGCTGACGCTGGGGCCAGTCCAGTACCTCGATGCCGGCCAGTTGTCCGGCGGCCAGCGCAAATTGCTGGAGTTCGGGATGTGCTTCATCGAGCCGCCGCTGGTGGCGATGCTGGACGAGCCCTTCGCGGCGGTGCATCCGGTGATGCGCGAAGTGATGGCGCGGTTCATCCGCACCCGCCATGCGCAAGGCTTCACCTTCCTGCTGGTGAGCCACGACATGCCGATCGTCGTCGACCTGTGCCAGCGCGCCGTGTGCATGAACGCGGGCCGGGTGATCGCCGCCGGCGACATCCATGCGGTGCTGAAGAACCACGATGTGATCGAGGCCTACCTGGGCAACAGCGACGGCCATCTGGGCCAGGGCGAGCCGCCCAGCCTGGAGGTGCACGGATGACCGACGCAACCGACCCGGCGCTGCTCGAACTGCGCGACGTGACGGCCGGCTATGCGCAGGACATCGACGTGCTGCGCGACATCACGCTGCGTGTCGAGGCCGGCCGCATCACCGGCCTGATCGGCCTGAACGGCGCCGGCAAGTCCACCATCATCAAGACCATCTGCGGCTTCCTGCCGCCCAAGTCGGGGACGATCGTCTACGCCGGGCAGGATATTTCCGGCGTCGCGCCGCACCGCCTGATCGACCTGGGGATCTGCTGCATCCCGCAGGAGTCGAGCCTGTTTCCCTACCTGTCGGTGCAGGACAACCTGCTGCTGCCCCTGCTGGGCAGGCCCAGGCAGTTCGGCACCACCATGCGCACACGGCTGCAGGAGGTGTTCGAGCTGTTCCCGGTGCTCCAGGAGAAGCGCTCGCAGCCGGTCGGCAGCATGTCCGGCGGCCAGCAGAAGCAGGTCGAGTTCGCCAAGGCCTGGTTGCAGCAACCCAAGCTGTGCCTGATCGACGAACCCAGCATCGGCCTGTCGCCGCGGATCTCGGAAGAAGTATTCGTCTGGATCGAGAAGTTCGCCCAGGCGCGCATGGGCATCCTGCTGATTGACCACAACGTGCGGCGGGTCGTGCGGATGTCGGACCGCATCTGCGTGCTGAGCCTGGGCAAGATCACGGCCGAGGGCACGCCCGCCGATTTCGCGGGCGACCTGCACCAGCAGGTGCAGCAATGGCTGGGCTTGAATTTTTGACCTGTTCGCCAGGAGGATTCCGTGGCATCGATCTACCAGGAGTTCAACGTTAAGGCGCCACCCCAGTTCGTCTGGGAGGCGATCAGGGACGTAGGGGCTGTGCATGCGCGCCTGGCGCAGGGTTTCGTCACGAGTACAGCGCTGGAAGGCGATACCCGCATCGTCACCTTCGCCAACGGATTCGTGGTGCGCGAGCAGATTGTCGGCATCGACGATGCGCTGCGCCGGCTGGCCTATCACGCCGTGGGCGGCCGGGCGTCCCACCACAACGCTTCGCTGCAGGTGTTCACCGCCGCGGACGGGACGTCCCGGGTGTTGTGGATCACCGACCTGCTGCCCGATGAAGTGAAGGCGCCGATTGCGCAGATGGTCGAGATGGGGACTGCCGCCATGCAGCGCACCCTTGAACAATCGTTTCACCCGTAGCGGCCGCCATGTACCGCCTGCACGGTTTCTGCCAGTCCGGCAACAGCTACAAGGTCGCCTTCTTCCTGAATGCGCTGGGGCAGCCGTGGGAGCCGGTGTTCGTCGATTTCATGAACGGCATCACCCGCACGCCGGCGTGGCGCGACCAGACCAACCCCATGGGCGAGGCACCGGTGCTGGAGGACGGCGCGC
>JAAOZX010000295.1 GCA_012274225.1 Comamonadaceae bacterium
ACGCCCGAAGAGGCGCTGGCCGGCGTCACGCGCCACGCCGCAAGCGCGCTTGGCCTGCAAGACCGGGGCGTGCTGGCGGCCGGCAAGCGCGCCGACTTCGTGTTGTGGGACGTGCAGCGGCCCGCCCAGCTCAGCTACGCCCTGGGCGCCAACCCTTGCATGGTTACCGTCTATCAAGGAAAACGGTCATGACCACAGCCGAACTGCTCGTTCCCGGCGGCCTGGACATCGCGCAATTGCGCCGGCTGGGCGCCAACGTGCCATCGAAAGTGCGGCTAGCTCCGGCCTGCCGGCCGGGCATGCGTGCCAGCGCGGACATCGTGCGCGAGGCCGCGGAGGGCGACGCTCCCGTGTACGGCGTCAACACCGGTTTCGGCAAGCTCGCCACGACCCGCATTGCCGCTTCGGACCTGCAACGCCTGCAGCTCAATCTCCTGCGCTCGCATTCGGTGGGCGTGGGCGAGCCGCTCCCGCCACGCGTGGTGCGCCTGGTGCTGCTGCTCAAGGCCGCGAGCCTGGCGCGGGGTTTTTCCGGGGCGCGCGAGGAAGTGGTCGACGCGCTGATCGAGATGCATAACCGCGACGTGCTGCCGGTCGTTCCCTGCCAGGGGTCGGTCGGTGCCTCCGGCGACCTCGCGCCGCTGGCCCATTTGTGCCTGCCGCTGATCGGGGAGGGCGAAGTCTTTCACGGCGGGGTGCGCATGCCCGCCGCGCAGGGACTGGAGCTGGCGGGCCTGAAGCCGTTGCAGCTCGCGGCCAAGGAAGGCCTGGCACTGATCAATGGCACCCAGGTGTCCACGGCGCTCGCGCTCGACGCGCTGCTGGGTGCCGAGCGGCTGTTCGAGGCCGCGGTGATCGCTGGTGCGCTGACCCTGGACGCGGCGCGCGGCAGCGACAGTCCGTTCGATCCGCGCATCCATGCGGTGCGCGGCCAACCCGGGCAAACGCAGTGCGCGCAGGCCTATCGCACGCTGCTGGCGGGCAGCGAAATCCGCAGATCGCATCTGAAGAACGACGATCGCGTGCAGGATCCGTATTGCCTGCGCTGCCAGCCGCAGGTCATGGGCGCCTGCCTGGACCAGATGCGCAGCGCCGCACAGGTCCTGTTGCGGGAGGCCAATGCGGTCACCGACAATCCATTGGTGTTCGCCGACACCGGGGAAATCGTCTCCGGCGGAAACTTCCACGCGGAACCGGTGGCGCTGGCGGCCGATGCGCTGGCCGTGGCGATCGCCGAGATCGGCGCGATCAGCGAGCGGCGCGTGGCGATGCTGGTGGACACCGTGGTGTCGCGCCTGCCGCCCTTTCTAACACCGGAGCCCGGCCTGAATTCGGGTTTCATGATCGTGCACGTCACGGCGGCCGCGCTGGCCTCGGAGAACAAATCGCTGGCGCACCCGGCGAGCGTCGACAGTCTGCCGACCTCGGCCAACCAGGAAGACCATGTGAGCATGGCGACGTTCGCCGCGCGCCGGCTGCAGCCCATGCTGCGCAACACCGGGCACATCGTGGCCATCGAGCTCCTGGCCGCGGCCCAGGGCATCGAATTCCTGCGCCCGCTGCGCAGCGCACCGCCGCTCGAAGAGGTGCTTCGCCTGGTGCGCAGCCTCTCGCCGGCCATGATGCAGGATCGCAGCCTTGCGTACGACATCGAGGCGGTCTTTCACCTGGTGGACGCGGGCGAACTCGGCCACCATGTGCGCACGGAGAGTGCGCCGCTGGCCGCGCTTCGGCTGGCTTAGCGTGTATCGAGGGCGGGGGATTGCTCATTCGCAGGGCTAGAATCCTGCTGAAAGAAGTAACCCATGAACATCCGCGACATCGTCTACTCGATTGGCCTCTCCGGCTATTTCAACAAGGACCTCGCGGCGGTGAAAGCCGGCGCCCGGGCCAACGGCACCTTCCTCGAAGGCAAGCCGCTCACGGCGGGCTACACCAACATCGTTCAGGCCGGCGCCATCGTCTCGGTGATGCTGCTGCTGGACGACGGCAGCGTGGCCGTCGGCGAATGCGCCGACGTGATCTTCTCGGGCCTGGCCGGGCGCGACCCACTGTTCGTTCCGGCGCAGCACCTGCCGCTGCTCGAATCCACCGTGCGGCGCTGGCTCGCCGGTCGCGACGTGACACGCTTTCGCGCGAATGCGCAGGAAATCGATCGCATGGAGGTTGACGGCCGCCGCCTGCACACCGCGCTGCGTTACGGACTCACGCAGGCGCTGCTCGCCGCCACGGCCCTCGCCGGCCGCGAGACCATGGCCGAGGTGATCGCGCGCGAATACGGTTCGACACTCGCGATCGCGCCGGTGGGCATCCTCGCGTCGTGCCACCGTGGCGACGCGTTGCAACTGGACCGCGTGATCATGAAGCGGGCCGCCGTCCTGCCGCACGCCTCGTTCACGCTCGCCAAGGACCTTGGGCCCAACGGCGAGGTGCTGATGGAATACGCGCGCTCGATCTCGCGCCGCATCCAGGAGGTCGGCGCGCCGGATTACCGGCCGCGCATCCACCTGGACCTGTATGGCACTCTGGGCGACCTGTTCGGCGCCAACCTAGCGGAGCTGGCGGACTACCTGGCCCGCCTGGGCGAGGCGGCCAAGCCGTTCGACTTGCTGATCGAGTCGCCGGTGATCGCCGGCAGCCGGCAGGCGCAGATCGACACGCTGGGCCAGCTGAAGGCCGGCCTGCGTTCGCGCGGCGCGAAGGTGGGCCTCATCGCCGACGAGTGGTGCAACACGCTGGAGGACACGCGCGTCTTCGCGCAGGCCGGCGCCTGCGACTTCGTCCAGATCAAGACGCCCGACCTCGGCGGCATCAACAACAGCATCGAGGCCGTGCTGCACTGCCGGGCCAACGGCATGGGCTGCTGCCTGGGCGGTACGGCCAACGAGACCGACCTGTCGGCGCGCATCACCGCGCAGATCGCCCTGGCGACCGGCCCCGATTTCCTGCTGTCCAAGCCCGGCATCGGCGCCGACGAGGGGCTGATGATCCTCACCAACGAAATGCTGCGCACGCTGGCCCTGGTGCGCCACCGCGCCGCGGCCTGATCGAACCATCCAGACGGAGAATCCAATGAAGTTGACCAAGATCTTCTCGATCGGCCTGCTGGCTGCCGGGCTCGCCGCCATGGCCGCCGCGCCCGCGCAGGCGCAAGCGCCCAAACGAGGCGGCACCGCCGTCCTGGTGCTGGGGACCGATCCGCTGAGCCTGAGCCCGGACACCACCAACTCGGTGCCGGACGTCGGCGCGGGCTGCCTGTTCCACGACGCTCTGGTGCGATTCGGGACCGGGTTCAAGATCGAGCCGAGCCTGGCGAAGTCCTGGGAAATCTCCAAGGACGGCACCGTGTACCGGTTCGACCTGGTGGACGCGAAGTGGCACGATGGCAAGCCCGTGACCTCCGAGGACGTGAAGTTCACGCTGGAGGAGATCAGCAGCAAGTACGGACCGCGCTTCAATACCGCCGGCAAGTTCATCGCCAAGATCGACACGCCGACGCCCAAGCACGTGATCATCACGCTGAAGCAGCCGTTCGGACCATTCCTGTTCTCGCTGGCCTGCGAGCAGAACGCCGCGATCATGCCCGCGCACATCCTCAAGGGCCAGGACATCCTGAAGCACCCGGCGATCCTCACGCAACCCGTCGGCGCCGGCCCGTTCAAGATCAAGGAGTGGGTGCGCGGCAGCCACATCGCGCTGGAGCGCAACCCCGACTACTGGCGCAAGGACAAGGGCGAGCCCTACCTCGATCGCGTGATGATCAAGATCATGCCGGACGCGTCGGCGCGCGTGCTGGCGCTGCGCGCCGGCGAGATCGACTACGTGTGGCCGGACTACTTCCCGCTGTCGGCGGTGGAGCAGTTCAAGAAGGACGCGAATTTCACCATGCGCGAGGTGAGCTATCCGGGCAGCGACATCATCATCCTGAACACCAGGAATCCGCAGTTGGCCAAGCCGCAGGTGCGCCAGGCGCTGTACATGGCCATCGACCGCCAGTTCATCCACGACAAGGTGTTCAATGGGCTTGGCGGCATCCCGCGCAGCGCTTTTGACACCCGGCTGTGGGCGTACGACAAGAAGGTCGACTACCTGAAGATGTATCCGTACGACCCCGAGAAGGCGAAGAAGCTGCTCGACGCCGCGGGCGTCAAGCCAGGACCGGACGGCACGCGCTTCACCATGCGCCTGCTGTTCGAAACGGCCAAGCCCGAGTGGCTGCCGGCCGCCCAGGCACTGCAGCGGTTCTGGCAGGCGATTGGCGTCAAGACCGTGCTGGAGGGTGCCGAGCGCCCCGTGATCCTCAAGCGGGTGTACAGCGACTATGACTTCGAGGCCTCGCTGCAGACCTACACCACGCTGGGCGACCCGGCGCTGGGCATCGCGCGCACCTACGTGACCGAGTCGATCCAGAAGGGCACGACTTTTAACAACTCATCGCAGTATTCCAATCCCGAGATCGACAAGCTGTTCAACGAAGGCCGCGACGCGCCGACCACCGCCGCGCGGCAGAAGCCGTACGACCGCATCCAGGAGATTCTGGCGCGCGACCTGCCCGTGCTGAACTTGCATCAGCAACCGCAGTACGCCGTCGCCTCGGCGCGGCTGCAAGGCCTGTGGCAGGCCGCCAACCAGCAGTGGTGGGGCAGTGTGTGGATGAAGTGACGGCGCCAAGCGGCCTGTCGCTCTCCGAGCAGCTGGCGAGGTACTGGGCGCTGGCGCGATACGAGGACCTGCCGCCCGACGTTGTCCGCGCCGCCAAGCGCTTCCTGCTCGACACGCTCGCTGCGGGCGTCGCCGGCGGTCGCACGGCGGTGGTCGAGTCGGTGGTGCAGGCCATGGCAGCAGGCGGCTCAGGCCCGGGTGACATCGTGCTGTGGGGGCGCGCCGACACCCTGCCGCCGGCCGCGGCCGCGCTGGCCAACGGCACCGCCGCGCATGCGCTGGAACTCGACGACTTCGGCGGCTGCGGCCACTCGGGCGCGGTGGTGATCCCCGCCGTCTGCGCCATGGCCCAGCGGCTGGCTAGCAGCGGCCGCGACGTGATCGTCGCCATCGCAGCTGGCTACGACCTGGCCGGCCGGGTGCTGGCGGGCAGCGGTGGTTACCGGCCGCACAACGAGCGCGGCTGGCATTCCACCGGCACCTGCGGCAGCTTCGGCGCCGCGGCGGCCGCCGCCAAGCTGCTGGGCGCGGACGCAGGCGAATTCACCAACGCCCTGGGCATCGCCGGCACCTTCACTGGCGGCACCTGGGCCTTCCTGGCCGACGGCGCACTGGTCAAGCGCTTCCACCCCGGCAAGGCGGCCGAAACCGGCGTCAGCGCCGCCCTGCTGGCGCGCGCCGGCCTCACCGGGCCGGCCCACGTGCTCGACGCGCCCTGGGGCGGCTTCTATCCGACGTACGCACCGGGCGCGGCCACGCCGCAGCAGGCGGTCGCCGGACTGGGGCGCGAGTTCCACATCCTGCATTCGGGGATCAAGCCCTACGCCTGCTGCCGCACCATCCATTCCGCGATCGATGCCGTGCTGCGGATCGTGCCCAGGCGCGGCAGCGCCCAGGTGCGCGCGATGATCGTGCACGGCAACGCGCAGACGCAGCGCCAGTTCAGCCGCCTGGAGGTGCGCAATCTGCTGGAGGCGCAGTTCAGCATGCCGTACTGCCTGGCGGTGGCGGCGCAAAGCGGCCGCGCCACGCTGGACCAGTTCGAACCGCTGCGCATCGATGAGGCGGAGGTCCGGCGCCTGATGGCCGCCACCGAGATCCGCGCCGACCGAGTGCTGGGTCCCGCCGACTATCCGTCGCTGGAAGTGGTTTTCGACGACGGCAGCTCGGAGTGGCTGGACGTGCCCTTCGCCAAGGGCGCCCCCGAGGCGCCGGTGAGCGACGCCGAACTGCACGACAAGGCGACGAAGCTGCTCGCGCCGGTGCTGGGCGCGCAGGCGACGAGCTGGCTGATCGCTTCGATAGCATCGCTGGAGTCGCTCGCCGACGTCTCGCTGCTGCTGCGCCAAGTCGCAGTGCCTGGGCTTCGACAGGCTCGGCCCGAAAGGTCGGGCGACGCCGGGGCCACGCGCTGATGCGTCGCTACGTGCTGTCGCGGCTGGCCTCCGGCGCCGTGATCGTGCTGTGCATCCTGGTGCTGAACTTCGTGATCGTGCATCTGGTGCCCGGCGACCCGCTGCACGCGCTGCTGGGCGACTTCCCGGTGCCGCCCGGCTACGCCGAACAGGTGCGTGCCGAATTCGGCCTGGACAAGCCGCTGGCGGTGCAGTTGGGCGTCTACCTGTGGAACTTGGCGCAAGGCAACCTGGGCTTTTCGTTCGCCAACCGCTCGCCGGTGCTCGACCTGATCCTGGCGCGCATGGGCCCTACGATGTTGCTGATGCTGCCGGCGCTGTTCTTCGCCGCGGTGCTGGGCATCGTGCTGGGACTGGCGGCGGCGCCGCGCGCCGGCAGCGTGCAGGACAGCGCCCTCACCGCCATCTCGCTGTTCGGCTATTCGGTGCCCATCTTCTGGCTGGGCCAGATGCTGGTGATCGTCTTCGCGATCAACCTCGGCTGGTTGCCGGCCCAGGGCATGACGAGCATGCGCGAGGAGCTGCACGGGATGGACGCGGTGCTCAACGTGCTGCGGCATCTGGTGCTGCCTGGCTTCAGCGTGATGATCTTCTACATCGCGATCGTGGCCCGGGTGGCGCGGGCCAGCGTCAGCGAGGCGCTGCACCACGACTACGTGCTGACAGCGCAAGCCAAGGGGCTGTCCCGCCGCACCATCCTGTGGCGCCACGTGCTGCCTAACGCCATGATCCCGGTGGTGACGGTGATCGGCTACAACTTCGGCCATTCGCTGACCGGCGCCATCCTGGTGGAGACCGTCTTCGCCTGGCCGGGCATCGGCAACCTGTTCATCACGTCGATCACCAATCGCGACTACCCCGTGCTGCAGGGCATCTTCCTGCTGGCCGGCGTTTCGGTGGTGGTCATCAACATCCTCACCGACCTGCTCTACGCGTTCCTCGATCCGCGGGTGCGCAGCGACCATGAACGCAGTGCGTAGCTTTCTTCGCGGTCTGGCGCGGCACCCCAGTGGCCTCGCGGCCGGCGTCTTCATCGCCATCCTGCTGGTGCTGGCGCTGGGCGTCGGCTTTGTACCGCAACTGGACCCGAACGCGCTCAGTAACGAATCGATGCAGGCGCCTTCCGTGCAGTTTCCGCTGGGCACCGACGAACTGGGGCGCAGCGTGCTGGCCGGCGTCATCTATGGCACCCGTGTGTCGCTGGCGGTCGGCTTCTTCGCGGCCCTGTTCGCCACCGTGATCGGCACCATCGTCGGCTCGGCCGCGGGCTTCTACGGCGGCTGGCTCGACACGGCCGTGATGCGCATCTCGGAGTTCTTCCAGGTAATCCCGGGTTTCATCCTGGCCGCGGTGATCGTCGCGATGACCGGCACCGGCCTGACGCAGATCGTTGCCGTGGTGAGCCTGCTCGCCTGGCCGCAGGTCGCACGGGTCATGCGCGGCGAGGTGATGCGCGTGAAGCAACTGGAATTCGTCGATGCGGTGCGCTGCCTCGGGCTGCCGGAGCGCACCGTGCTGGTGGGCGAGGTGGTGCCCAACGCCGCAGCGCCGGTGCTCGCCGTCGGCACATTGATCGTGGGCCAGGCCATCCTGCTGGAGGCGTCACTCAGCTTCCTGGGCCTGTCCAGTGCCGAGCTGGTGAGCTGGGGCCGCATGCTCAACAGCGGCCAACGCTTCCTGTTCAACGCGTGGTGGCTTTCGTTCTTTCCCGGCACGGCGATCTTCGTCACCGTGCTGGCCTTCAACCTGTTCGGCGACGCCGTGGGCGCGGTGCTGAACCCGCGCACGGCGAGGTGAGCATGCCCCTGTTGCGCCAGAACGCCGTGCCGCTGCTGGAGACGCAGTCGCTGGCTATCGAATACCGCAGCGGCGCCGCCGCCGTGGCCGCGGTGCAGGACTTCTCGATCGTCGTGCGCGAAGGCGAATCGGTGGCGCTGGTCGGCGAGTCGGGTTCCGGCAAGTCCACCGTCGCGCGCGCCGCGCTGGGCCTGTTGCCTCCCAGGACGGCGCGAATCAGCGCGGGACGGCTCCTGATCGAGGGCCAGGACGTCACGGCGTATTCACAGAAGCAGTGGGAGCAGATTCGCGGCCACCCGGTGGCCATGGTGTTCCAGGACCCGCTGAGCTTTCTGAACCCCGTGATGCGCGTGGGCAAGCAGATCGCCGAAAGCGTGCGCCGGCACGACCCGGCGACACCCGACGTCATGGCGCGCGTGGCCGAACTGCTGGACCTGGTGCGGCTGCCCGCGAACACCATCCGCGCGTATCCGCACGAGCTCTCGGGCGGCATGCGCCAGCGGGTGCTGCTGGCCATCGCGCTGGGGTGCCGCCCCAAGCTCCTGATCGCCGACGAGCCGACGACGGCGCTGGACGTGACGACGCAGGCGGAGATTCTCGCGCTGTTGCGCGACCTGCGCCAGCGCCTGGGCATGGCGATGCTGTTGATCAGCCACGACCTGGGCGTGGTGTGGGAGGAGTGCGAGCGCGTCTACGTGATGTTCCGCAGTCGCATCGTCGAAGCCGGCGCCACGCAAACGGTCTTCGCGCACCCGGCCCACGCCTACACCGCCGGCCTGATCAAGGCGGCGCGGGCGGCGCGCAACGCCGACGGCCGCTTCGCGACGATCGAAGGCGAATTCTCGACCACGGCTGACTCGCCATGACCGTTTCCTCCACCGCTTCCAGCCAACCCCTGCTGGTGCTGGACCACGTCAGCAAGAGCTTTCGCCAGGGCCGGCACCAGGTGCTGCACGCGGTGCGCGACGTGAGCCTCACCGTGCACGCCGGCGAGATCGTGGCGCTGGTGGGCGAGAGCGGTTCGGGCAAGACGACGCTGGGCCGTATCGCGCTGGGGCTGCTCAAGCCCGACCAGGGCCGCGTGAGCTTCGACGGCCATGACTTCAGCGCGCTGGCGCCCGAGCAGTTCCGGGCGCTGCGCACCGGCATGCAGCCGATCTTCCAGGACCCGACCGCCTCGCTCAATCCGCGCCGCACGGTGCGCGAACTGCTGTTGCAGGCCTTGTGGAAGACACCCGATGCCGGCGCGGCGCGCTGTGTGCGACTGCTGGAGGATGTCGGACTGCGCCCGGCGCTGCAATACCTCGACCGTTATCCGCACGAGTTGAGCGGCGGGCAACGCCAGCGGGTGTCGATCGCCCGCTCGCTGGCCATGGAGCCCAGGCTGATCATTGCCGACGAACCGCTGTCGGGCGCCGACGTCTCGATCCGCGGCCAGATCCTCAATCTGATGCTCGACATCCAGCGCAGCCGAAACGTGGCCTACCTGATGATCACGCACGACATCTCGATCGCCAGGGCCTTCGCCGACCGGGTGGCCGTGATGATGCAGGGCGAACTGGTGGAAGTCGGCCCATCGCAACAGGTGCTGCGCCAGCCCAGCCACGCCTACACGAAGCGGCTGGTCGCGGCGGTGCCGGCGCTGGGATGAACGAAAAAAGAGAACCCTATTCCCACCGGATGGGAATGGACGATTTGAGCCGCCCGCGTTTCCTTTGATACTGCGGTGATGACTGCCCCCCAATCGCACAGCCCCGCCGCCGCCGATCGTGTGCTGCAGGTGCTGGCGGTGCTGGCCCAGCAGGGCCGGGTGCTCACGGCCGCCGAGCTGATGACGCACACCGGGCTGGCCCGCAGCACGCTGTACCGGTTGCTGGCGCGGCTGAAGCGCTGGGGCTTCGTGCTCGAAAGCGAGGGCTGCTACTCGCCGGGACCGCTCAGCCTGCAGCTGGCCCTCGGCTTCGACTTGTCCTCGCACCTTGTGCGCCAGGCGCGGCCCGACATGATCGCGCTGGCGCGCCAGTCGCATGAAAGCGTCGGCCTCGTCGTGGCCGTCAACGACACCGCCATCTGCCTGGACATGGTCGAAAGCGAGCAATCGCTGCGCTGTTCGTTCGAGAAGGGCCGCAGCGTACCGCTGCGGGCCGGCGCCTCGGCCAAGTGCCTGCTGGCCCACCTCCCCGATGGCGCGCGCGACATGGTGCTGCAAGCGCAGTACCCGGATGCCGCGCGGCGCGAAGCCGCGCTCGCCGCACTGCTGGCGATCCGCCAGGCCGGCTATGCCATGACCGCCGGCGAAGTCGACCCTGGCGTCTGGGGCGTGAGCGCGCCGCTGTTCGGCGCCGCCCGGCGTGCGGTGGGCGCATTGACGCTGATGGCGCCGGTGACGCGTGCCCAGGGCCAAGAATCCGCGTTCGCTGACATGACCATGGTGGCGGCGGCGCGCATCTCACGAGGGCTTTCGCTGCCCTGAATCACCATCCCGCTCTTTTTCACACTGGAGACTCTCACATGAAGTTCAGCCGCCGCTTTCTGCTCGCCGCGTTGTCTACGCTGGCGCTTTCCGCCAACCTCGCGCATGCCCAGGACAACGTCCTGAAGGTTGGCACCGACGCGACTTTTCCGCCCATGGAGTTCAGCGAGAACGGCAAGCGCACCGGTTTCGATATCGATCTGGTCGACGCGATGGCCAAGGCCATGGGCAAGCAAGTCGAGTGGGTGGACATCGACTTCAAGGGACTGATCCCTGGCCTGATCTCCAAGCGCTTCGACATGGCCGTTTCGGCCATCTACATCACCGACGAGCGCAAGAAGGTCGTGGACTTCACCGATCCATACTATGCCGGCGGCCTGGTGGCCATGGTCAAGGACGGCAGCAGCATCAAGAAGCTGTCGGATCTGAGCGGCAAGAAGGTCACCGTGCAGGTGGGCACCAAGTCGGTGGGCTATCTGCAGGAGCACTTCCCCAAGGTCGAGAGGGTCGAGGTGGAGAAGAACCAGGAGATGTTCAACCTGGTGGACATCGGCCGCGCCGACGCGGCCGTGACCGGCAAGCCGGCCGCCTACCAATATGTGCGCACCCGCGGCGGGCTGCGCGTGCTGGACGAGCAGCTCACCACCGAGGAGTACGGCATGGCGCTGCGCAAGGACACGCCGGAGCTGACCAAGGCGGTGAACGCCGCGCTGGCCAAGCTGAAGGCCGACGGCACCTACGCCGCCATCGTGAAGAAGTGGTTCAGCAACACGAAGTAAGCGAACCGGCTCCGCCCGCTCATGGAACTCGACTTTTCTCCCGTCTGGTCGGGCTGGAGCCAGTTGCTTCACGGCGCGCTGGTGACGGTGGAGATCACGGCGGTGTCGCTGCTGCTCGGCTGCGTCCTGGGCTTGCT
Organism: Comamonadaceae bacterium; assembly: GCA_012274225.1. Classification (GTDB taxonomy): domain Bacteria; phylum Pseudomonadota; class Gammaproteobacteria; order Burkholderiales; family Burkholderiaceae_C; genus Ramlibacter. Next base: position 11,264 of record JAAOZX010000295.1, read on the forward strand.
TATCGGCATCGGCCGGCTCAACCCGAAGCGGCGCGTGATCTATGCGTTCTGCACCGCTTACGTGGCGGCCATCCGCGGCACGCCGCTGCTGGTGCAGTTGTTCATCCTCTTCTTCGGCCTGCCCCAGTTCGGCATCCTGTTGCCGGCATTCGTCTGCGGGATGCTGGGCATGGGCATCTACTCGGGGGCCTACGTCTCGGAGATCGTGCGCGGCGCCATCCAGTCGATCGACCGCGGCCAGACGGAAGCGGCGCGCTCGATCGGGCTGTCTGCGGGCCAGGCGATGCGCAACGTGATCCTGCCGCAGGCCGCAGTACGCATGATTCCGCCCCTGGGCAATGAGTTCATCGCCCTGATCAAGAACTCGGCGCTGGTGTCGCTGCTGACCATTCACGACCTCATGCACGAGGGCCAGAAGATCATCAGCGTGTCCTACCGCTCGCTGGAGGTCTACCTGGCCGTGGCGGTGGTGTATTTCGTCCTGACCGGGCTCACGTCACTGGCGCTGGGGCGGCTCGAATTGCGGCTGAAGGCGGGGGGAATGGTTCAATGAAGAGCGTCGCGGCGGAAGCGCCTCCCATCATCAGCATCCGGGGCTTGCGCAAGTCCTTCGGCGACCATGTGGTTCTGAATGGCATCGACTTCGACGTGCTGCCCACGCAGGTGGTGGTCGTCATCGGCCCCAGCGGTTCGGGCAAGAGCACGTTCCTGCGCTGCTGCAACGGACTGGAGCATGCCGAAGGCGGCCGTATCGAGATCTGCGGCCACACACTGGTGCAGGACGGTCGCATGCTGGCCGACGCCGACTGCAACGCACTGCGACAAGAGGTGGGCATGGTGTTCCAGTCGTTCAACCTGTTTCCGCATTTGTCCGTGCTGGACAACATCACGCTGGGTCCCCGCAAGCTGCGCGGGTTGAGCCGTGCGGAGGCCGAGGTCCAGGCGCGGGCCCTGCTGGACAAGGTCGGCCTTGCCCAGAAGATCCATTCCATGCCGGCCAGCCTGTCCGGCGGCCAGAAGCAGCGCGTTGCCATCGCCCGCTCGTTGGCGATGAAGCCACGCGTGATGCTGTTCGACGAGCCGACTTCCGCCCTCGATCCCGAACTGGTAGGCGAAGTCTTGCAGGTCATGAAGCTGTTGGCCACCGAGGGCATGACCATGATGGTTGTCACCCACGAGATGGAGTTCGCCCGCGAAGTGGCGGACGTGGTGCTCGTCATGGACGAGGGGCGCATCATCGAATCGGGCCCTCCGGCGACGATATTCACCAATCCGACCCAGGAACGCACGCGCGCTTTCTTGCAGGCGATCCTGGCTCGCGCGTGAGAGCGATCAACTTGTATTTCTTCGGTGCCTTCGCTGCCGCGCAGCTTCTGCCATGAACAATTCCGCCGGCCTGTTCGCCCGTCATGCGCTGCTGCCCACCGGCTGGGCGCGCGACGTGCTGTTGCAATGGGGCGCTGACGGCAGCCTGTGCGCCGTTGCGCCGGGCAGCCTGCGGCCAGCGCGCATCCCCGAGGCGGGCGGCCCGGTGCTGCCCGGCATGCCCAACCTGCACTCGCACGCATTCCAGCGCGCGCTCGGAGGCCTCACCGAATACCGCGGCCAGCCGCAGGACAGCTTCTGGAGCTGGCGATCGCTCATGTACCGCTTCGCCGCGGCGATCACGCCGGACCAGCTCGAGGCCATCGCGACCGGCCTGTATGTGGAAATGCTGGAGGCGGGCTATACCAGCGTGTGCGAGTTCCACTACGTTCACAACGACGCGGATGGCCGCCCGTATGCCAACGACGCCGAGCTTTCCCTGCGCCTGTTGCGCGCCGCCGCCCGTTCCGGCATCGGCCTGACGTTATTGCCCGTGCTGTACCAGACGAGCGGCTTCGGGAGCGCGCCACCACGAGACGATCAGCGGCGCTTCATCCGCAGCACCGATTCCATGCTGCGCCTGCTGGAGCGGCTGCGACCCGACTGCCAGGCGCAGGGGGTGCGGTTGGGCCTGGCCCCGCATTCGCTGCGAGCTGTGCCGTCCGAAAGCCTGGCGGAATGCCTGGCCGGCTTGAGCGCGCTCGACGCCAGCGCGCCTGTTCATATCCATATCGCCGAGCAGACGGCCGAGGTGGACGCCTGCATCGCCTGGAGCGGCCAGCGGCCGGTCGACTGGCTGCTGGACCACGCACCTGTTGAGGAGCGCTGGTGCCTGGTGCATGCCACCCACATGACAGCGGGCGAGAGCGGGCGTGCTGCGCGAACCGGCGCCGTGGCGGGCCTGTGCCCCACGACCGAAGCCAACCTGGGCGACGGCATCTTCGACGCGGTTACCTGGCGCGCCGCGGCCGGACGCTGGGGCGTGGGCTCGGACAGCCACGCCACGGTCAATGCCGCCGAAGAACTGCTGATGCTCGAATACAGCCAGCGCCTGGCCAGCCGCCAGCGCAACGTGCTCGCCAGCGACCAGCAACGTTTCGTGGCGACCGCGATGACGCTGCAGGCCGTGGCCGGCGGCGCCCAGGCCAGCGGGCGTCCGGTGGCCGGTCTCGCCGTTGGGCAGCATGCCGACTTGGTCGTGCTCGACGCGAACCATCCGCTGCTAGAGGGGCTGGCGTCACCGGACGCCATGTTGTCGGCCCATGTTTTCGCCAGTCATCGTCGGTCGGCGATCGCGGCGGTGTGGGCTGCCGGTCGGCCGCTGGTCGTGGCGGGTCGCCATCCGCTGCGTGCCGAGGCAGGACAGGCGTTTGCGGCGGCGCGAAACGCCCTGGCCAACATGCCCTCCAATTCGCACTGATTTTCATAAGTTTGAGGACCTGACATGACGCAGACCTTCACACCGCCCTTCCTGTTCCACCAGGGCTCGCAGCCCCTGTTGCTGTCCATTCCGCACATGGGCACCTACGTTCCGCCGGCCATTGCCGAGCGCCTGACCTACGAGGCCCGCTGCGTGCCAGATACCGACTGGCACCTGGACCGGCTGTACGACTTCGCCCGCGAGCTGGGCGCCTCGGTGCTGCAGGCGACGCACTCGCGCTACGTGATCGACCTGAACCGGCCGCCCGACAATTCGAGTCTTTATCCCGGGCAGGCCACCACCGGCCTGTGCCCGGCGGAGACCTTCGACGGCACGCCGGTCTATCGCGACGCCCAGGGCGTGGGCGATGTCGAAGTGGCGCAGCGGCTCCAGACTTGGTGGCGCCCGTATCACGAGCAGCTGCGCAGCGAGCTTGATCGCATCCACGCGCAGCACGGTGTGGCGATGCTGTGGGACGCGCATTCCATCCGCTCGGTGCTGCCGCGATTCTTTGAGGGAAAGTTGCCGGACCTGAACCTGGGCACCGCCAAGGGCGCGAGCTGCGCGCAGGAACTGGCGCTGCGAGTGCACGACATCGCACGCGCCGCGCCGGGGTACACCGCCGTGCTCAATGGACGCTATACCGGCGGCTACATCACGCGCCATTACGGCGAGCCCGGGCGCGGCGTTCACGCCGTGCAGCTCGAGATGACGCAGTGCAGCTATATGGATGAGGTGTGGCCTTTCGGCTACCGCACGGACAGGGCGCAGGCGGTGCAGTCGCACCTGAAGC
>JAAOZX010000296.1 GCA_012274225.1 Comamonadaceae bacterium
CTGCACGCCAAAGTGGCGCTGATGGACGACGAATGGTCCACCGTCGGTTCCAGCAACCTGGACCCGCTGAGCCTGGCGCTGAACCTCGAAGCCAACGTCATCATCCGCGGGCGCGCCTTCAACCAGCAACTCCACGAACGCCTCGACGATCTGATGCGCCACAGCTGCCGCCCGATCGAGCGCGCGGCGCTGGGCGAGCTGCGTGGCTGGGGCGTGGTGCGCAGCTTCCTGGCCTATCACTTCACCCGCCGTTATCCCGGCTGGGCTTCGTGGCTGCCGCGCCATGTGCCGCGGCTGTTGCCCGCGCTGGACCGTCGCCTCGACCCCGCATTGCGCGGATCCAAGGAGTGAACGATGGGCTCCGGCACCCTGCCTCGAACCCAACTCGCCAAACCACGGCCGCGGCGCGCTGCGCCCGCGCGCCGGACAGCGCCCGGATCGCACCGTCGTGGCTGGTGGTCATGGACCCAGCGGATCGCGTCCTGGCTGTTCTTCCTGGCGGTGCTGGCGCTGCTGATCCGATATGCCCGCAATATCGACTGGGAGGACGTACTCGATTCGGTGCTCACCACGCCGGCGCCGGCACTCGCAGTCGCGATCGGAATCGCAGCGACCAGCCATTTGCTGTACAGCTGCTTCGACCTGATCGGCCGCCGCTACACCGGGCACAACCTGCCGACTCTCACCGTCATGGCGGTCAACTTCATCAGCTACGCATTCAACCTGTGCATCGGCTCGCTGGTCGGCGGCGTGGGCTTCCGCTACCGGCTGTACTCAAGCCTGGGCCTGGACAACGGCGTGATCACCCGCATCGTGTCGATGAGCATGCTCACCAACTGGCTGGGCTACAAACTGCTCGCCGGATTGCTCTTCGTCGTGCATCCTTTAGCCTTGCCGCCGAGCTGGAAGATGGGCAATCACGGGCTACAGTGGCTGGGGATGGGACTGGTGCTGATCTCGCTGGGCTACCTCTTTGCGTGCGTGAAATCGGGCGACAGGACCTGGACCGTTCGGGGTCACGAGTTCTACCTGCCGCCGTGGCGGATGGCCGTGCTGCAGATGGCGGTTTCGTGTCTCAACTGGAGCCTGATGGCCGGCGTCATCTACGTGCTCCTGGGCCAGAAGGTGGCCTATCCCGACGTGCTGACGGTGCTGCTGATTGGCGCCATCGCCGGTGTGGTGGCGCACGTGCCGGCCGGGCTGGGGGTGTTCGAGTTCGTCTTCGTGGCGCTGCTGTCGCACCGGGTGCCGCAGGGCCATTTGATCGGCGCCCTGCTGGTCTATCGCGCCATCTACTACGTCGCGCCACTGATCATTGCGGCGGTGATGTATCTGGCGATGGAGCTCAAGGCGCGCAAGCTCAAGCGCGTGCGAAAACCGCAAGAGGCGCCTTCATGACATCGTCGAGCCGGAAGGGCAACTGAAATGGAAGCGCGGCTGGGCAGCGAAACCGATCTGGCGGGCTTCCGCGAAGAAGCCCGCGTCCTGCTTGGCCAGCAGGTGCCCCCGGAAGCGGTGCACTGGCAGACCGCGCAGGCGCAAAACAGCAACCGCTTCGCCGACCCCGCGATGCCCGGCGACAGCCGGCCGCGCGACGTGCCCAAGGCGGCTTCGGCCATCGTGCCGGCCTCGTTCCTGCGACTGTGCGAGGTGGTGGTGCTGCACCATAACCCGGAACGCTTCGCGCTGCTGTACCGGCTGCTCTGGCGCCTGGTGCACGAGCCGGGGCTGCGCAACGACCCGGTCGATGCCGACATGTTGCATGCCCATCAAATGGCGCAGGCGGTGCGGCGCGACCTGCACAAGATGAAGGCCTTGCTGCGTTTTCGCAGCATCGACGACGGCCAGGTGCCGCCGCTGCAGACGGCTTGGTTCGATCCGGCGCATCACATCGTCGAAGCGGTCGCGCCCTGGTTCGTCAAGCGCATGCCGCAGGCGCGCTGGGCGATCCTGACGCCCGACCGCTCGGTCGAGTGCGACGGCCGGCGGCTGCATTTCGGGCCGGGGCTGCCGCGCACGTGCGCGCCGGCGAGTGACGCCTCCGACGACGCCTGGCTGGCCGGTTACCGCAGCGTCCTGACGACACAGCGCGAGCCGGCGCCTCAGGACGAAGCCACCGGCACGCCGTCATCCTAGACCAGCACGCCGTCCTGGTAGGCCGCGCCGAAGTAGACGTTGACGCTGGCAATGCGCTCGCCGCTGAATGTCAGGAACTCGGTATTGCGGAATTCCTTGCCGCTGGGGGTGGAACAGCGATAGGTGACGAAAGCCTTGTCGCCTTCCACCACGATGTTCTCGATGCGCTGGCGGTGGCTCGGATCGCGATCGGGCCAGCACCGCTCGAAGTAGGTGGCCTTGTCGATGGCGTCGTCGTTGGGGCTGGTGAAGCTGAAATCGTCCGCCAGCAGGGATTCCGCGATCGCGCGGTCTTCGGTTTCATAGGCGCCACAATAGGCGCGGACCACGGCGGTCAGTTTTTTGTCTTGCATGGGGGACTGTAACCCCTATCTGCCGCCCTCCCCGACGCGGCCCTCGATTTCCCCTACCCCGGTGCGTGAACGGCGCAGCGTGCTCCTGGCTGCCCTCGTGCCCTTCTTCGCGGCGCTGCGCTGGTCCCGGGCCAGACCGGTGTCCTTCGGTTTCGCCATCGCGTCCTTCTGCGCGGCCACGCTGTCCCTGGGCGGTGCGACTTCCTTCGACGGTTTCGGCTTGCCGAAATCCTTGCGCAGCGGCTTCGCGAGGTCGTCGCTTCCCTGCACGCCGAGGCCCCCCTGCGGCGGCCCGGCTTGCGCGCCCTGACCCGCCTGCGCGCCGGCCATCGCCGGCCGCCCCTGGAAAACGGCGGCCGAGCCGGTGCTACCCGCGGGCTGCCCGTGCGCCTCCGACAGTGCAAGCAGGAAGGAGGCCGCGACCAGCGCCACCACGATCCAGCGATACGGTGTGTGGGACATCCTCATGGCAGCTCCTCGCGAACGGTATCCGGCATGTCTCAGTCTGCGATTCTTCGCCCCTGCACCGGCAGGTGCATTTGGCAACAGAATCTGTAGGACAGCGCCGGCATACGGCTGTTAAGATTCGCCGCCTTTTGACTCAGGCCTTGCGGCCCACCTCCCACTTCAATGACCGTTGCCCTCGCAGGACGCGCGCCTGCCACGTTCGAAATCAAGAGCGCGACCCTGCCCCTGGTCTCGTTGCTGCTCAAGACAGCCGACCTGCGCTCGCTGGCGGCGGACATGACGGCACGCTTCGGCGACTCGCCCGACTTCTTCGACAACGATCCGCTGGTGCTCGATCTCTCGCCCTTGCAGGGCCGGGACGAAGCGCACGTCGACTTTCCGGCCCTGCTCGACCTGTTACACAGCTACCGCGTGCTGCCGATCGCGGTGCGCGGCGGCACGCCGGGACAGATGGCCGCCGCCCTGGCGGCAGGCCTTGCCGCTGCCCCCGAAGCCGTGACACCTCCGGCGCCGCCGGCGCGTGCGGCGCGCCGGTCCGCGCCCGCAGCGGCGAGCGCCACGCCCGACACCGGCTCGCAAACCGCGCTGGTGATCGACAAGCCGCTGCGCTCCGGCCAGCAGATTTATGCCCGCGGCCGCGACCTGGTGATGCTCAGCATGGTGAACGCGGGCGCCGAGGTCATCGCCGACGGCCACATCCACGTGTATGCGCCGCTGCGCGGCCGCGCCATCGCGGGCGCGCGCGGCAACACCGAGGCGCGGATCCTGTCACTGTGCCTCGAGCCCGAACTCATCTCGATCGCCGGCGTTTACCGCACCAGCGAAGTGCCGCTGCCCGCCGAGGTGCTGGGCAAACCCACCCAGGTCCGCCTGGTCGGCGGCGCTGAAGGAAAACTTGTGATGGAGCCTCTCCAATGAACCGCGACCCGTATCTCTCCCTGCCTCCCGAAGAGCGCAAGGAGACCGAACTCAACCCTCGAGGACTTCCACCCATGGCAAGAATCATCGTCGTGACCTCCGGCAAGGGCGGGGTCGGCAAGACCACCACCAGCGCCAGCTTCGCCGCCGGCCTGGCACTGGCCGGGCACAAGACCGCCGTGATCGACTTCGACGTCGGCCTGCGCAATCTCGACCTGATCATGGGTTGCGAGCGGCGCGTGGTTTACGACCTGATCAATGTGATCCAGGGCGAGGCCAACCTGAACCAGGCCCTGATCAAGGACAAGCAGTGCGATAACCTGTTCGTGCTGGCGGCCTCGCAGACCCGCGACAAGGAAGCCCTGAACAAGGAGGGCGTCGAGAAGGTGCTGAAGGACCTGGACGGGATGGGTTTCGAGTACATCGTGTGCGATTCGCCCGCCGGCATCGAGACCGGCGCCATGATGGCCATGCACTTCGCCGACGAGGCGCTGGTGGTGACCAATCCCGAGGTCTCGTCGGTGCGCGACTCCGACCGCATCCTGGGGATGCTGGCCAGCAAGACCCGGCGCGCCATCGAGGGCAAGGAGCCGGTGAAGGAGCATCTGCTGATTACCCGCTACAACCCGAACCGGGTCGATCAGGGCCAGATGCTCTCGCTGGAGGACATCAAGGACATCCTGCGCATCAAGTTGATCGGCGTGATCCCGGAAAGCGAATCGGTGCTGCTGGCGTCCAACCAGGGCACGCCGGCCGTGCACCTGAAGGGCAGCGACGTCTCGGAAGCCTACAAGGACGTGGTCGACCGCTTCCTGGGCCAGGAAATGCCCATGCGCTTCATCGACCCGCAGAAGAACGGCTTTCTCAAGCGCCTGTTCGGAGGCAAGTGACGAATGGGCTCATTCCTTTCCTTCCTGCTGGGCGAAAAAAAGAAGACGGCCAGCGTCGCCAAGGAGCGGCTGCAGATCATCCTGGCGCATGAGCGCAGCGGCCGCCACTCGGTCCAGCCCGATTACCTGCCGGCGCTGCAGCGCGACCTGGTGGCCGTCATTTCGCGCTACGTAAAGATCGACCCGCAGGACATCAAGGTCAACCTCGAACGCCAGGACAACCTCGAGGTGCTCGAGGTGAAGATCGAACTGCCCGATCGCAAGTAACCCCGCGTGGCGTGAAGCGAGGGCTTGACACACTCTCGAGCACGAAGGATAAACGGCGGATGGCCGGAAACGTTTTCGTGCACGAATCGCACAGCTATAACCTTCCTTGCGAGCGCGTTTTCGATGCCTGGTTGACGCCGGCACTGGCCGGCCGCTTCCTCTTCGCCTCCCGCACGGGCAACATCATGCATTGCGAGATCGACCCCCGGGTCGGCGGCAGCTTCACCGTGACCGACCGGCGGCCCAATCCGGACGGCGACGAGAGCTTTTTCGAGGCGCAGCACCGCGGTGTGTACGTCGAGATCGACCGGCCGCGCCGGATCGCGTTCGACTTCTGCGTAGAGCCCTATGCCAGCGCCACCTCGCGCGTGACCATCGATATCGCACGCTCGGCCACCGGCTGCGATCTGATGCTCACGCACGATCTGGGTGACGACGAGGACGCGGCCTCCTACGCCGACCGCACCCGGCGCGGCTGGAGCGAGATGCTGCGCCAGCTGGAAAAGGTGCTGACGGCGCGCAGCTGGGGCTTCAAAGTCCCAGGAAGCGTCTGACCGCGGCCACCGTCCGCTTCGGATCTTCCTCCTGGGGAATGTGCCCCAGGTCATCGAACACCACCAGGTGCGACCCCGGAATATCGTCTTCGAAACGCCGCCCCATCTCCAGCGGCAACAGCCGGTCGCGGCCGCCCCAGAGAATCAGCGTGGGCGTCTGGATGGTCTTGAGCAGGCTCAGGTCGGCCGGCTGAAGCTGGTCCAATCGTCGGCCGAGCGCCTCGCGGTTGCCGGCGCGCCGGGCCATGGCGAAATAAAGGTCGACCTGGTCGGGCGTCACCTTCGCCGGATCGCCGTACAGCTGGCGCAGGCTGGTTTCGATCAGCCCACGCGGCAGGATGTAGCCCGCCAGCGCGCGCAGCCACGGCATGCGTGCGATGCGAAAGCCCAGCGGCATCTGCTGCGGCGAGGCCAGGGACTGCGGCGGATAACCGGCAGCGTCCACCAGGATCAGCCGATCGACGCGATCGGGCATCCGCGCGGCCACCATCCAGGCGATCAGGCCGCCCAATGAATTGCCGGCCAGCACGAAGCGCTGCACGCCCAGCTTGTCCATCACGGCGCGCACGAAGAGCACGTCGGCCGCAGTCGAGTAGTCATTCTGGCGATTGGGTCCGGTCAGGCCGAAGCCCGGCAGGTCGAACCGGATCACGCGGCGCTGGTCGCGCAGCGCCACTGCCCAGCCCTGCCAGGTCTGCAGGCTGGACGAAGTGCCGTGCAGCAGCACGATCGGCGCCGGGTCGTCGTGCGGCCCTTCGTCGCGCAGGTGGACCTGCATCCCGTTGACTTCGATGAACCGCGACGGCGGCGGCGCCCACTGGCTCTTGAGCTCTTCCACAGGGACATCCGGGGCCCAGCTTGCCACCACGCCGATGGCGACGAAGAACAGGGTTCCGGCCAGGACCAGCCATAAAGATCGAAGCCAGAGCGGTTGCATGCCGGAACTGTAACCCCAGCCGTGGCCGCACAGCAGAGTTCTGCATTGCAGGCCGGCCCTTTGGGCTTCGATGGCGAATCGCCGGGTCTTTTGCTTTCAAGCAACAGACTCGCACCCGTGAAGCGGTTAAAGGCCGATTTGTTGTCGAAACAGTGGCCCCCACCTCCCGCGCCGCTCACAATCCGGCTCAACGTCCCTACAGGACGGCAGGCCAGGGAGCCCGCATATTGGCAGCGGAGTGACATGCAGTACGTTCAAGATTCGTTCGATTCCGGCAGTGTCGTGGCTGCCTGGCTTACACCGGGAATCCTGGGGCAGATGGAGCCCGTGCTGCGCCGCCTGCTCTGCGGCAAGCAGTTCTTCGTGAAGCAGGCCGACGGCACCTACCGCCCCCGCGGCTCCGAGCTGGGCCTGCCTCGCTACTTCGAGTTCGCCGACCTGCAGTCGCCGGCGCTGCGCGACCCGCACTGACTCGGCGGCGATGCGGGCAGCATCGAGAGCCGGCCTACGCGGCTTGCGGCTCGACCATCAACATCGCCTCGAGCTTGTTGCCATCCGGATCGCGCACGAAGGCCGCGTAATACCCGGGCGTGTACTCGGGACGCGACCCGGGCGGACCATCGTCCCGCCCGCCGAGTTCGAGCGCCTTCGCGTGAAAGGCCTTGACCTCCTGGACCGAATTGGCCAGGAAGCACACATGCACACCGTTACCGGCGCTGGCCCGGCCGCCATCATGGGGCTGCTGGATCCAGAACTCGGGGAACGCTCGGCCGTAGCCCGCGCCGCCGGGGAAGTCCATCAGACAGCGGATCTGCAACGCGGCCAGGACCTGGTCGTAGAAGGCCTTGGCGCGCGGATAGTCGTTGGTGCCGAGCGAGACATGCGAAAGGGCGCCGGCGGGAAGCTTGGCGGGACTGGACATGGCGGGATCCTCGTCGATGGAAAAGGTCACAACCCTATTCCAATGCCGCAACCCGATCAAGCCCGTGGTCGGCGCTGCGCTGCCGGCGGCTCAAGCCGCGGCCAGGTGCTGCTGGATGGCCCGTGGCAAGGCCTTACGCGTGCAGGCCTGCAGCTTCATCAACAGCGCATGCCGGGGCTCGGCCACGCCGAAGCGCAAGCGCAGGTCGTCGCGAATGCGCCCGAGCAGGGCCGCCGCGGTCTCGGCATCGGCCAGCGCCCGGTGCGCCCGACCGGTCGCCGGTAATGCATGAAAAGTGGCCAGCGAGCCCAGCTTGTGATTGGGTGCGTGGGGATAGAGCCGCCGCGAGAGCAACAACGTGCAGGCGAACGGCTGCTGCGCGCTCTGGCCCAGCCGCGCCAGCTCGGCCAGCCAGAACCGGCGATCGAAAGACGCGTTGTGAGCCACCATCGGGCGCCCGCCGACGAATCGGTTGGCTTCGTCCATCACCTCGGCGGCCTTCGGCGCGCCGGCGATCATTTCGTTGCTGATGCCGGTGTAGGCCTCGATGAACGCCGGGATGCGAACGCCGGCATTCATCAGGCTCTGGAAGCGATCCACCACGCGGTCGCCCTCCAGCAGCACGATCGCGACTTCGGTGGCGCGGTCGCCCATGCCGGGCGACAGGCCGGTGGTCTCGAAGTCGATGACGGCGACGCAGGTCACTCTTGACTCTCACTTCCTTTGGCAGGGGGCGCGGGGGAGGGCCGCGCCGTCAACTCGTTGTAACCCGTGGCCTGGTCCAGCTCGCGCCGGAACTCCCATCCCGGCAGCAGCGCGATCACCACTTCCGCCGTGGTCCGCACGATGCAGCCGGGCATCAGGTGGCCGCCCTTCACCGTGCCATGGCCATCGGCCAGGCTGGCATGGAGGTGCGCGCCGTCGAGGCCGAGCGTGCCGCTGAGCATGAGCAATTCCAGCGGTCCGCCTATGTCGCTGCCTTCGGACCGCGCCGCGTAGCGCAACACAGCGTTCGACAGGCTGCCCACCGCCGACACGATGCAGGCCGCGCTGATGCCTTGCGTGCGTGAGAGATCGGCAAAGGTGACCTCCAGCACGGCCCGCAGGTCGTCGCCGGGCGCAAGGCGCAGGACATGAACCTTCATGCTGTCATCCGAACGGCCGCACGCCGATCAGCGGCCCGTGCAGCATGAAGGCGAACACGGCCCACGCCGCAAGGCCGATCACCACCGTCAGCGCGGTCGAGGCGGCATTGCCCGGGGGGTAGACAGTGTGGGCGATGCGATCGCGCTGCCGCGCCGCGCGGTAGCTCAGCAAGGCCCACACCAGGAAGGCGCCGAACAGCAGCACGTCGGCGGCGACACCGTTGGCCAGCAGATGCGCGAAGGCCCAGGTCTTGACCCCCAGCACCATCGGGTGATGCAGCCGGGCCTTCAGCGAGTTGTGCGGCACATAAGCCGCCACCAGCAGCACGAACGACACCATCATCAACAGAGCCGCGATGTGACGCGTCCACACCGGCGGCGACCACAGCACCAGCGTTTCGGCGCGCGCCATGCGAAAACCCCAGATCAGGACGATGAATCCGACGATGGAAACGACCGAGTAGAGGCCTTTCCACGGCATGGGCCCGACGCGCGCGATCGTCGCGCCGCGCCACCCTTCGGCAAAGATGCGTGTGGAGTGCACGCCCAGAAACAGGATCAGACCCAGGATCAGAACCGCCATGGCGAACTCCTTGGAGGGATGTGCGGCATTATGGCCGCGGCTCAGTAGTTCAGGACCAGCGCCGCTCCCACCCGCTGCGCACTGACGTCCTCACGATGGAACGGCAGCTGGACCCATTGCCGGGCCGAGAACAGCGGCAACTGGTCGTAGGCGTAGGGCGATTCAGGGTTGCTGCTCTGCCCGTAGGTAAGCAGACCGTAGGCCACCGGGCCGCGCGCATCGAAGGTTACAGCCTGGATGTAGCTGCTGCCGTAATTGATGCGGTAGCCGCCGGCTTCGAGCTGGGGCTGGCCCTGCGACTCGACTTTGTTGAGCACGCCTTCGAACTCATCGCCGCCATGGATGGCCACACGCTGGCCGCGCACGTCACGATACTGCGCCTGCCCCAGCGCGACGTCCACCGGATAGCCGGCGGCCTTGACGATGCCGACCGCGTCGGCCAGCGCCTTGAACACCGCCGCGCTCACCTTGGCGTCGGTCATGTTCAGGCCGGCCGGCGTCTCCACCGGCTTGGCCGCATCGAATGGCACCCGCCACACCCCGGGAATGTCCTTGGCCTTGCGCCAGAACTCGCGGAACAGCGGCGCGCCCCGCGATTCTGCTGTGCTGGTGCGGTCCCATTGGGCCAGGGCGCCACAGCCTTCGCGCGATTCGGGCGCGAGGTTGGAGCCAGCGGCAACGCAAGCGGCCAGCAGGTCGTTGACCACCAGGTAGCCGGCCAGGTTGTGGTCGGCCAGGATGACGCCGCGCACTTCGTCGATGCCCATCCTGTTGCCCCGCAGGCCGTCGGTGCCGGCCAGCCGCCTGGCAATCGCCATCAAGGCGCTGCGGGTGCGTAACCGCTGCGGCGTGCCGGTGAGGCCCACCAGCGGCGAAATACCGGCCGGTGAGCCCAGGGACGGATTGCTCAGCCAGTAGCTGTCGTTGCTGTTCTGGACCCAGTCGGGCGTGATCAGCAGCGGCATCCGCCCCGCCGGAATGAGGCCCGGCACCGTCGCCTCCGCATCGCGGTTCCAGGCGCAGTCGGCGCGCGAGCCGTCGAGAATCGGCAGCCCGGCGGCCGCGAACAGGGCCGCCGCCCGCGGCGATGGTGCGCAGCGCTTGAGCATTGCGGCCGACACGTCGGGCACCACCGACAGGTCGGCATACATCGCGTTGCCGGCACGGTCGGCGGCAATCGTGTTGACCCAAGGAATGGCCTGCTTATCCATGGCGTTGCGCAACTCCTGGACACTGCGGGCGCGGTTCATCGCCATCCAGGCTTCGAGCGAGCGCACGTTCAGCGTATTGGCATCGGCAATCGCATAGGCCGTGGTGGCCGACCAGGTGAGTCCGGCCGGCGGAAGCACCACCAGCGGTCCCCACTGCGTGCTGTACAGCGTGCGCTGGATCGGCGGCGCGCCCGCCGCGACCGGCACCGAAACGGTCCACGCGACCATTTTCCTGCGCTGGCCGTCCACGATGTAGATGGTCGGGTCGGCCGGGTCCAGCTTCAGCTCATACAGCGTGAAGCGCTTCCCGGTGGAAACCGTGTGGGTCCAGGCCACATCGTGGTTGAAGCCGATGGTCACCACCGGGCTACCGCCTGTGGTGGCGCCCATCACGTCCACGTAGCCGGGCATTGTTTGATGCATCTGCCAGAACCGGTTGATGCCGATCCACGGGAAGTGCGGATTGCCCAGCAGCAGGCCGGCGCCGTCGGGAGTGGCGTTACGCCCGAAGGCCCAGCCGTTGGAACCCAGTTCACCGCCCTCGTCCCCGCGCTGCCCGATGCTGTAGCGCGCCAGTTCGGCGACCGCCTGCTGGGCCGTCACGCCGGCCGGAGCGCCGCTGCCGGTGGTCCCGGCCTTCGGCGGCGCCGCGGCCAGAATCGCGTCGGCCAGCGCCGCCACGCCGCCCAGCACCATCGACTGCTCGGTGACGCGCGCCAGGTCGGCTTCTGTCATCGGCGTCACCCAGGCGGCGCCGCGGCACTCGGCCGGCAGGCGCGCCGGGCCGGTGTCCTGCAGGTAGCGGTTGTAGCCGGCCACATAGCCCCGGATCGCGGCCTGCGCCGCCGAACCGACCATGGCATTGGCGCGGGCCAGGGCCGCGTCGTCCATGTGGCTGCGGATGAACAGATCGATCTGCGCGTTGGGCAGGGTGCGCAAGCCCAGCAGGCCGGTGGCGGTGGGGCCGAAGTACTGCGAGCGTTCGCCGCGCACCGTCACCAGATGCTGCGCCAGCAGGCACACGTTGTCCTGCGCATAGGCATAGGCGGTGCCGAACGCCAGCCCCTCGTAGGTGGCGGCGGTGATGTGCGGAATGCCATGCTCGGTGCGCTCGATCTGGACTGTTCTCGTGCCGGGCCCGTACATGACTCCGCAGCCGGCGAGCATGGCGACGGCCAGGACTGAAAAGGCGGGCCGGAGCAAACGGGACAAGGGGCGAAGCGGAGGGCGGTCGGTCATGGTGCGGTTCTTGAAGGTCAAAGGATCGGCCATTAAAGGGGTCCGGCGGCGGTCGAGTCAAGACACCAATGACAGGAAGCGTCGCCTATGCGGCAGGCTCTGCCGGCCTGCGGGCGACAGCGGCACAGGAATTTGCCCTACAGCCGGAATATCGCCCATCGGAAAAACTCTGCCCTTGACAGCATTCCGGCCGCGCCGGCAAGGAGCAATCATGGCCCGCCTCCCCGCTCATAAATGGTCGCGAC
>JAAOZX010000297.1 GCA_012274225.1 Comamonadaceae bacterium
GACGATGCCGTCGGCGCGCTGGTAGGTCGCCCCGGTCGGGCAGACCGGCAGGCACGGCGGCTCTTCGCAGTGCTGGCAGCCGACCGGCACGAAGGCGCGCTGCACGTCGGGATATTGGCCGACCTCGATGTCGAGCACCCGGCGCCATTGCACCCCGGGCGGCGTCGCGTTGGCGTGCTTGCACGCGGCGGTGCAGGTCTGGCAGCCGACGCAGCGCCGCAGGTCCGCGGTCATGGCCCAGCGCGTCATGCGGCGCTCCTGGCGCGGCCCAGATTGACCCGCACGATGTCGGCGCCTGAGCCGGTGGCGTCGGTGAGGTCCATGGACATGGTGGCCAGCGTGTTGAGGCTGGGCACGCCGAAGTCCTTGGCGAACGGCGTCGCCCAGTGTTCGAACTGGCCGATCAGCAGCAGCGTGTCGGGACGGATGCCCTGGCGCAGCACGGCACGGCCGGTGACCTTGCGCTGCGGCGTGGCGATGTCGACGGCGTCACCATCGGCAATGCCCAGGCGCGCGGCGGTCTGCGTGTTGATGATCACGCCGCGGTGGCCGGCGATGTTGTCGGCCACCTCCTTGATCATCTGCATGCCGACATTGCCGCCCCAGGCGTACTGCATGCTGCGCGCAGTGAGCAGCCAGAACGGAAAATCCTGCGGCTTGCCGCCCGCCGTGACCACGGCTGCGGTCCACGGCGCGTTGAAGTCCTTGCACTTGGGCAGCGCCTGGTATTCCTCCAGTTGGGTGTCCCACCAGTTCATGTCGTTCTCGTGCAACCGGCGGCCCAGCTCGACGCCGACCCGCGCCAGCCGCTCCTGGTAAGGCAGCTCGAAGCGCAGGCCGCGCTCGACCAGCGTGGGGAACAGGTACCACTCGCTCTGCGAGAACGGCTGGGTGGCCAGGCCATGCTCTTTCCACCAGTCCAGGCCGTGGATCTGCGTGCCGCCGTTCAGCTCGGCGCTGGCGGCCTTGCAGACGGCGTCCCAGATTTCTTCCAGGCTGTGAGCGCGGGCGGGGTCGAGCGAGAAATCGGTGCGCTCGCCCTTGAGCGGCACGCCGCCGGCGCCCTTGTTGATCGAGGCGATGTACTTGGCAGTGAGGCCGGTGCGCTGCGCCATTTCGCTGGCGATCTCGGTGAAGTCGCGCGTCTCGCCGCGCGCGGCCACGGCCGGCTGGCGCAAAGCGAAGCCCTCGTGGTCCCAGAACTGCTCGATGTACTTGGTGCCGCCGATGCGGATCAGCTGCAGGCTTTCCAGATCGGTGGCTTCGGGCAGCAGCACGTCGGCGAAATGGTTGGTCTCGTCGTGGGTGTAGGCGAAGGCCACCACAAAGGGGAACTTCGCCATCTTCTCGCCCACCGCCGCCGTGTCCCAGAACGAGATCGCGGGATTGGTGCGGTAGACGAACCAGACGTCGGGCAAGGTCACGCGCGGCAGGCCGGCCGGCGTGTCGTCCAGGAACATCCAGGAGAAATGGGTCGGCCCCAGCGCCTGGCTCCAGGGGCCGTCGGCCGCCAGCGGCACCATGGTGCGATAGGCGTTGCGGATGTTGGGGTTGGGCGACCAGTGCGCCTTGTCGGTCGGGTTCAGCGGGTAATGCATGAAGCCGTCGGGGCCGGGCTTGACGGCCTGCAGCCGCTCCGACATGGGACGGGTCAGCCGCACCGTGGTGCCTATGGTGCCGCCGGGGACTTCGAGCGCGCCGACCAGGCAGGCCAGCAGGGTGCGGGCCCAGCAGCATTCGAAACCGCCCCAGCCGTTGTTGACGGTCTTGCCGAGCGACACCGCCACCGGCCGGTACGGCATGGTCTTGCCGTCGATCTCGATGGTCTGGCCGACGCAGGCGTGCTCGGAATATTCCTGCGCGATCTTGCGGATCACGCCGGCCTTCACGTCGCAGATGCCTTCCGCCCACTCGGGCGAATAAGGCTGCATGTGCGCCAGCAGTTTGCCAAACGAGGTCTCGCCCGCCAGCAGCCCATCGGCCAGCACTTCTTCGTCGGCGCCGACCTCGACACCTTCGACCTGCCAGCGGCCTTCCAGCGCCTCGGCAATGCCTGGCGTGTCGTGCGGCACGGCCTTGCCTGTCAGCGTGTCCCAGACCAGTGGCTTGCGGCTCGCGCGATCGCGCAGGTAGGTGCCTTTGGGCCCGACCAGGTAAGGCGAGGCGGTGTGCTTGCCGAGGAACGTGAGGTCCAGTTGGTCGCGCGACAGCTCATGCAACAGCACGTGGATCAGCGCGTACAGAAACGCGGCGTCGGTCTTGGGCTTGATCGGCACCCATTGCGCCGAGCAGGCGCCGGTGACCGACAGGTGCGGCTCGACCTGCACCCGCTTCATGCCGCGCACCCGTGCCTTGGCATGGCGCCAGACGCCGGCCACGCCACCCGAGGCCTCGACATTGGCGCCGCAGGAGATTAGGTAATTGCACAGCGGCGTGTCGGGCGCAACGATGAAGGCGCGGTGCCAGAACTCGCCGTACAGGTGCTCGGAGTGGTAGCACTTGACGCCCTGCCCCGAGCCGAAGCCCATGTCCACCGGGCCCCAGGCGGCCAGGAAGGCCGGGAAGGTGCCCATGTACGACTGCGGCGTGCCGCCGCCGCCGAAGCTGGCCGCCACGCGCGGATAGCCGGATGCGTCGGTGAGGCCGGTTTCGCGCACGCCGTTGAGCTTGGCGGCGATCAGCGTCATCGCCTCGTCCCAGGAGATGGGAACGAAACCGGGATCTTCGCCGCGGCCCTTGGCGGGGTTGGTGCGCTTCATCGGCGACAACACCCGGTTCGGGTTGTAGGTCTTCTGCACCAGCCCGTAGGCTTTCACGCAGACCTTGCCGCCGCCCGGATGCACGGACGCGGCGCAGAAATTGGGTTCGACCTCGGTCGCCACGCCATCCTCCACCTTGACGGTGAGCAGGTCGGGACCGGCGACGCACTGGTAGCAGTACGTCGGCACCCGCTTGGTGGTGGCAACGGGAGCGTTCACGAGAGTCCCGCCTTCGCCGCTTTGCCGGTGAGCCGCGTGCCAAGCCGGTGCTGGCCCGGGTCGAGATGTTTCAGCGGAAGTTCGCGGCACGCCATCTCGATGTCGTGCACCAGCATCGGCGTGGCGTACACCCGGGCTTGCTCCCCCATGAAGTCGAAGGTTCGATCACGGCTGACTTCGGCTTTTGCGCTGTGGCGCAGGCCGGGCTGGAGGGTGGATCCCATGGATGTCCTTTCTTGCGATCAGGCGCCGAGGCCGCGGACTCGCAACGCATCTGTCAAAAACAGTGTTAAAGGCCCTAGGCGCCAGGCGCTGCCTCACCACGCAGGTGCGCCGCGCGCAGCCGTGCCTCGGTATAGCGAACGAGGGCCCGCGTTGCGCGCTCGCTGGAGCGGAAGATGCAGACGCCCTGTTCCATCATCTTGTCGGCCATCGGGTCGTAGAGCGGGCCCCCGTCAATGACGCCGACGATGGGTTTCGGACACGACGCGACCAGCTTCGGCAGCGTCTGGACGATGCTCTCCGGGCTGTCGATGTCGTAGCCGGGCCGAGCGCTCACCTTGAGTGACCTGACCACGGGCGAGGTCGGGTCGAGTCCGGCGACGACGGAGTCGACGTCCGGTTCGGCGGCCATGGCCTCGGCGCAAAGCAGGTGAACCTCGTCGTCCGCTGCCGGATTGATGTCGAACGGGTTCCGGACTTCCATGAGTGCATCGAGCTTCTTGGCCGCCAGGATCGTCATGAACCGATCCCGGGTCGATGGACTGATAGTGGCTACCGACATGGAGAAGTCGCCCACCTGCATGCTGTCGCCGATGGCCACGGTGTCGTACCCCGCCCCGGAAATGGCGCCGAGCCGCTTGCCGCCGACGACCTTGTCGCGCATGCAGTCCGAGAGGTAGAAGAGGTCGCTGAACTCGCTGACGTCGGTCGCCACGATCGCCCCCGCCTGCGTGAGAACGGACAGGCATACCTCGTAGTCGCCGGCGATCGAGGCCGTGTGGCCCATCGCGGCCTGCTTGCCCGCGGCGGACTGTCCGGCCTTGTAGATGACGACCTGCTTGCCGGCAAGTGTCGCCTTGCGCACGGCCCGCGCCAGGGCCAGCCCGTCGAGGTCCTTGAATCCTTCGACGTACGCCCCGATCACGTGGACCTGCGGGTTGGCTGCGAAGTTCTCGACCATGTCGCCGTGCGTGATGTCGTTCTGGTTGCCGACAGCGACCATGTAGGCTGGGTCGAGAAACGCGTTCTTGCTGAGCCGCGTGACCAGGAAGGCACCGCTCTGACTGATGAGCGCCGAACTGCGTTGAGCCTTCTTCTGAGTTCTCGGGAAGCGTTCCTCGGGAATGAACCAGGAATCGTAGTTGCCGGGGTGCGAGATGATGCCCAGGCAGTTCCCGCCGACGAAGACCGGTCCGCGTCCCTCGCGCCGGGCGTTGTCGATCGTCTCCAGCATCCGGCGGGCAGGTTCGCGGCTCGCCTCGGTTTCCCCCATGCCGCCGGGAATCAACAGCACCGATTCCACGGCATCGGTCTTGATCACCTCATCGATGATCTTGAAGGCGACGTCGGCGGTCACCGCGAGGATCAGCAGGTCCAGCTTCTGCTCCAGCGCGCTCAAGCTTGTTGCGCACCGCACGCCATCGACTTCCTGGCCGTCGGGATTGATGACGAGCAGCCGCGACTGGTCATAACCGGATGCGATGATGTTCTTCAGGACGATCCGGCCGAAGTTCATGCGCGTGGCGGATGCACCCATGATGCCGATCGAAGCCGGGTGCAGCAGCCTGTCGATCTTGGCCTGGGGCCGCGGCGGGCGGACGCTCTGCGGCCGGCCGATCCGACACAATCCGTCGAGTGCGACAAGCGACCCGGCCGAGCAGGTGAACGGGTTGACCTCGAGTTCCTCGATGACGAAGTCGGTCTCGGGATTGCCCGCGCAGAGGCTGTTCGCGAGGCGGATGAAGCCGCCGAAGCACTGGACGAGGGCTTCGTCCGTCACGAGCCGGCGGCCTCCCCGCGCGAGGCCGGCGATCCTCCGGTAGGCAATCGTGGGTCTGAACAGCTCGAGGAATTCCTCGGCAGTGGTCAGCGCCGTGGAGGCCGACACCACCGCCTGCCCCCGGCGCGCGCTTGCGGCAAGGAGCTCGGTGTCGACGCCGCCGATTCCGGCGCTGATGATCATCCCGAACTCGCGCGTATTCCGGATGCCAACCAGGAGTTCGCTGCCGACACCCCCAGCGTCCGCTGCAATGAACTCCGTGAGCATCACGCCTGCGATGTCCGGCGCAATGGCAGACATGCTTGCGCAGGCGGCTCTCACCGCTGCCGGCTCCTTGGCCACGACAGCGACCCCGCCCACGTCCGATTTGTGGGCAATGCTGCCGGAGACGATCTTCACGACCACCCGGCTTCCCGGGAACGACGCCAGAAGTTCGTCCGACGGCTGCGCCCCGACTGCGATCACCTCGTGTCTGGGCGTGAAGGCGATGCCGGCCGCGGCGAGCAGCCGGTAGACCTCATACTCGAACAGCGAGGACCGCCCCTCGCTGTGCGCCTTCTGGAAAATGTCGTTGATCGCTGCGCCCGCCGGACCCGCCACGCCAGGGATGGGGGGACGCCCGCTGTGCACTTCGCTCATTGATTTGTCTCCTGAATGTGCCTGTCGTGCACGCTCTGGTCTAGAATTCGGCCTGTTGAAATCATTCTGGTACCGGAATGCGGGTATTGACTTGATCTAGCGCAACTTCCTGCCGACCCTTTTGCCCACCTCTCGCATACCCCTACCGTCCCGTCCGCGCACCGCGCTGAAACGCCGTTCCACCCCGCCTGCGGCCATGACCGCCGCAGTCACCGTGCGGCCGGTTCGCCGCGCCGACCTCGACCATGTGATCGCCATCGACGCGACCGTGACCGGCCTGGAAAAACGCGCCTACTGGCAGCGCATCTACCGGCGCTACGGCATCGCCTCGATCGGCGAGCAGCGCTGGTTCCTGGTGGCGATGGCCGACCGCAAGGTGGTCGGCTTCCTGATCGGCGAAGTGCGCGACTGGGAATTCGGCTCGCCGCCCTGCGGCTGGGTGTTCGCCATCAACGTCGATCCCGGCGCGCGCCAGGCCGGCATCGGCACGCGGCTGCTGGAATCGCTCAGCGGCGCGCTGCGGCAGACCGGCGTCGCCAAGCTGCGCACGCTGCTGCACCACGACAACACGCTGATCCTGTCGTTCTTCCGCAGCCAGGGCATGATGGCCGCGCCGCTGATCCCGCTGGAGATGGACGTGGCCCCGGCTCCATCCCCGGCCGCCGAAGCAGCCGGCGAGGCCGCGCGATGAGGCTGCAGGTCAACACCACCCTGGCGCTGTACAGCGTGATCGAGTTCGCCACCGATCCCGAACGGCACATTCCCGCTTCCGAGATCGCCGACCGCTACGGCGTCTCGCCGCACCACCTGGCCAAGGTGCTGGCCGAGCTGGCACGGGCCGGCATTGTCGAGTCGGTGCGTGGCGTGGGCGGCGGCTACCGCTTCACCGCCAATGCCCGCCGCTTGACCCTGATGGACATCATCCAGTTGTTCGAGGACCTGGCACCGCCCAGCAGCCAGCGGCACAACGGCGTGACGACGCCGGTCGATCTGGCGCTGGACACCGTGCTGGCCGAGATCGACCAGATCGCCAAGGCCACCTTCAGCTCGATCACGCTGGCGACGATGCTGCAGCTGGTGGAACGGCAGAAGAAAAGTTGAGTGGGTTGGGTTCCGGCCCCGCACGGTTTGCACGTCCCGCAATCGGGGTCGGAGCGAATTTCGTTCGTGACCACGCGCTCCGGTGGGGCCCCTGTCCTGAATTCGATCCGACCCCGATTGCTCCTCAGGCGTCGAACTGCTCGCGCTTGCCGAATCCCCGCGCGTTGTCGATGAAATACAGCCGCGCGATGCGCAAGCGGTACCAGCGCACCCGAGCCAGCGCCAGCGCGATGGCGGCCGGGGCGACGCCGGGGCGCACGAACGGGAAGCGCTCGGCGTAGCGTTGCTGCGCGATGGCGAGCGCCTCGGCTTTGAGCTCGCTGGCCTCACCGTTGATCTGAATGCCCTGGATGGCGCGCCAGTCGTCGGCTTCGCTCTGGATGGTGGCGGCGCAGCGCGGCTGCAGCGCCAGGTCACGGCAGTGCCGGCTGGCGGGCGACGACAGGAAGACGAGGTCGTCGCCGTCGCGCACGTAGAACAGCGCCGCCGCCCATGGGCCGTCGCTGCCCTGGGTGGCCAGCGTCATCACGTGGTGCCGCGCCAGGAACTCCTCGACCGATGCCGGCAGATTCAGCGCCATGACAGGGGTTCAGGCGCCGCCGCAACCGTTTCGGCGCCGGCGGGAATGCCTTCCTGCAGGCGCTTGAGCCGGTATGCCAGTTGCGGGCGGGTCAGGCCCAGCATGCGCGAGGCAGCGGACAGATTGCCGTGGGCCTTGTCGACGGCGGTCTCGATCAGCATGGCCTCGACCTGGTCGAGCGTGCGCACGCCGTTGAAGACGGCCTCGCACAACGCCTTGCCGGTGTCCCAGCTGTTGAGATCGAGGTTGCCGTCGAGCCCGAGCCCGAACTCCGGCACCTGGTCTTCGCTCACGGCGCAGGAGAACAGGTGGCTCACTTCGATCCGGGTGCCACTGGGCGCCAGGATCACGCCGCGCTCGACCATGTTCTGCAGTTCGCGGATGTTGCCCGGCCACTGGTAGGTCAATAGCGCGCGCTTGGCCTTGTCGGTGAAGCCGCGCAGTTTCTTGCCGTGCACCGCGCAGTGCTTTTCCAGGAATCGCTTGGCCAGGAACGAGATGTCCTCCTTGCGCTCGCGCAGCGGCGGGATCTGGATCTGGAACGGATTGAGGCGGTAGTACAGGTCGGAGCGGAACCGCCCCTCTTTCACCAGCCGCTGCAGGTCGGCGTTGGTCGCGGCGACCATCCGCACGTCGACCCGGCGCACCCGATGGTCGCCGACCCGCCCGAGCTCGCCGTCCTGCAGCACCCGCATCAACTTGCTTTCCGCCGGCAGCGGCAGGTCGCCGATCTCGTCCAGGAACA
>JAAOZX010000298.1 GCA_012274225.1 Comamonadaceae bacterium
CAGCGTTCCGGGTCGAGCTGGCGGCGATCTTTGCGCAGGTCGAGAACCGGCCGCAGGATCCGGACAACCTGTTTCGCATCGCCATCGCGCTGGAAGAAAAGGCGGCCGGCTTCTTCGCGACGCGCGCCGCCGCGGCCCCCGCCGGTTCCCCCGAGCAGCGCCTGTACATCGAGCTCGGCGCCGAGGAGCGCGAACATGCCAGCATGCTGGCCACCGAATACCAGCGCTGGCGCGAGCGCAAGCCGGGCCTGTTCAGCGGCGCCCCGCAGTCCGTCCCGCCCACCGGCGACCCACCGAGGACCCCACGATGAAGTGCCCACAATGCCAGGCTGCCATCGACGACGCTGACAAGGGACCGCTGGTCTGCTGCGCCGGCGCTGCCCGCCAGTGGCATTGCCGCCAATGCGGCGGTGTGCAGGAAGCCTTCGCCTTCCCGTACCGGCGCTGTCCGGCCTGCGGCGGCGAGCTGGTGCTGCGCGACGGATCGCGCGGCCCCGGCGCCGGATCGCTGCTCGCGATCCGCACGGCCTTCGAGATCGAGCTGGGCGGACGCGCGTTCTACCAGCGCGCAGCGGTGGAGACGAAGGACGAGCGGCTGGAGGCCCTGTTCCGGCGCTTCGCAGTGATGGAAGGCGAGCACATGGAGCGGCTGTCGCGCCGCTATCACGTAGTCGACATTCCGACCAGCCTGCCCGAGTTCCGGGTCGAACTGGCGGCCCTCTTCGCCGGTGTCGAGCATCGGCCCACCGATCCGGACAATCTGTTCCAGATCGCGATCGCGCTGGAGCAGCGCGCAGCCGGCTTCTTCGCCAGCCGCTCGACGCTGGCACCGCCGGCATCGGCCGAGCGCCAGCTGTACGAGGAGCTGGCGCAGGAGGAGCGCGAGCATGCCGAGACGCTGTCCGCCGAATATCGGCGCTGGCGCGAGGCGGGCCCCGTGGCTGGCCGGCCTGCCACGACGCTCGAGCCGCGCCGGCGCGCGGTGGCGCAGGACGAACCCATCAACGCCGCGGCGCTGCTGCTGACGCATGACGATCCCGATCGCATTGCGCTGGTGTGCGGCAACCAGATCCTGACCTACGGCGAATTGCGCGACCGGGTCGCGCGGGCGGCCGGGGTCTGGCACGACCGCGGTCTGATGCCCGGCGACCGGGTGGCGATCAAGTTGCCCGACGGCATCGACTGGGTGGTGGCGTTCCTGGGCACCATCTGGGCCGGCGGGGTTTCAGTGGCGGTCAATCCGCAGATTCCGGCGTCCGAATGGCAGTACATCCTGGAGGAGGCCGGCTTCAACGTCATCGTTGCCGAATCGGCCGACGACACGCCTTCGCCGTGGCGCGAGCGCGTCATCCCGGTCGAGGAAGGCCGCCGCGCGGTCGACGATGCGTTGCCGGTCGAGCCGCACTGGGTCGGCGGTGACACGCCCGCGTTCTGGTGCCACTCCTCGGGCACCTCGGGCAAGCCCAAGGCCGTGGTGCACAGTCATGGCTTTGCGCGCGAGATCGAGCGCGTCTCGCGCGAGCGACTGGGCATCACGCCGGACGACCGGCTGTTCGCGACCTCGCGCCTGTTCTTCTCCTATCCGCAGACCAACAGCCTGTTCGCCGGCCTGAAGATCGGCGCCACGGTCATCCTCGATCCGCAGTGGCCCACGGCGCAGTCTGCGGCCGCCACGGTGGCCGAGATGCGGCCCACGGTTTTCTTCAGCGTCCCGTCCCTTTACCGCAACCTGTTGCATGCCGGGCTCGCGCCTGCGCTGGTGGCCTCCGGCGTGCGCACCTGCGTGTCAGCGGGCGAGACGTTGCCGGCCAGCCTGCGTGACGCCTGGATGCAGGCCACCGGCGTCGGCATGATCGACGGCTACGGGGCCTCCGAAACGCTGGTGCTGGTGCTCACCGGCAAGCCGGGCGACGACGGACTGCAGCCTTCACCCGGCGTCGAGGTGCATCCGCTCGACCCCGAGGCCGCGGCAGCGGGCATACCGACCCGCTTGCGCATTCGCGTGTCGACCCTGGCCCTGGGTTACCTGGACCGTCCGGCGGCGCAGGCCGAAACCTTCCGCGACGGTTCGTTCTGCCCGGCCGACCTGTTCCTGCGCACCGAGGGCGGCGGCTGGCGCTTTGCCGGCCGCGAGGACTCGCTCGTCAAGATCAAGGGCCGCTGGGTCAACCTGGTCGAGCTCGAGGAAAAGCTGGCCGCCGGTACGCCGGGGCTGCTGGAAGCCGGGAGCGTCTGCGTGCCCGACCAGGATGGCGTCGACAGCGTCAACCTGTTCTTCGTGGCGCGCGAGGGCCAGGCCGTCGAGGTCGAGCGGGTGCTGCGCGAACGCGCTGCCGCCATGCCGCCCTACCAGCGCCCCAGCGCAATGCACTGCATTACGCTGCTGCCGCGCACGCCCACCGGCAAATTGCTGCGGCGCAAGCTCGCCGAACTGGTGCCGCCGGTCGGCGCAAGGCTGTCATGAGCGTGGTTGCATTGCCCCCGGTACAGACCGCCAGGAGCGGCGGCGTGTTCACGTTGACGCTGGTGCGTGCGCCGGTCAACGCGCTCGACAACGCGATGGTCGATGCCATGGAGGCGGCGGTGGAAGCGGCCTGCGCCGACCCCGATGTCTCGGTGCTGCACCTGCGCAGCGCCTGCCGCGTGTTTTGCGCCGGCGCCGACCTGGCGCTGATGCGCCAGAGCATCGCGACACCGGACGGCCTGGAAGGCATGTTGGATCTGGTCGCGCGGATGCAGCGGCTGGCGTCGCAGCTGGAGTCGGTGCCGCTGGTGACGCTGGCCGAGCTCGGCGGTGCCGCGCTCGGCGGCGGCTTCGAGATGGCGCTGGCTTGCGACCTGCGCATCGCCGCGCACGAGGCCCGGCTCGGGCTGCCGGAGGCCGGGCTCGGCTTGCTGGCCGCCGCCGGCGGCACCCAGCGCCTGACACGGCTGGTCGGACCGGGGCTGGCCAAGCGCCTGATCCTGGGCGCGGAGACCGTGGACGGCGCGACGGCCGAGCGGCTCGGCCTGGTGCAGTGGTCGCTGCCCCGCGCCGAGCTGGCCGATGCGGCACGGGCCCTGGCCGAGCGCATCGCCGGCCTGCCGCGCCAGGCCACCAGCGCCGCCAAGCAGTGCATTGCCGCCGCGCAGGATTGCGCGCGCGACGGATTTGCCGAGGAAATCGCCCATACACGGCAGCTGTACCAGCACCCGGACACGCGGCAGCGCGTGACCGACTTCCTGGCCCGCAGCCGCTGACCCTTATTCATTTCATCAGGAGAGAACCATGAAGCTCGACCAACGTGTCGCCCTCATCACCGGAGCCGCCTCCGGCATCGGCCGTGCCACCGCGCAGGCCTTCGCCGAAGCCGGCGCCCGCGTGCTGCTGGCAGACATCGACGAAACCAACGGGGCCAAGGCCGCCGCAGAACTGAAGGCCGCCGGCTACGACGCGCAATACCTGAACGTGGACCTGACCCGCGCTGCCTCGATCGAAGCGCTGGCCGGCCGCGTGCTGCAGAGCTACGGCGCGCCGGACGTGATCGTCAACGGCGCCGGCTGGGGCAAGAACCATCCGTTCTGGGAGGGCACGCCCGACCTGTGGGAAAAGATGATCGCGCTGAATTTCGTCGGTCCGATGCAACTGGTCAAGGCGCTGTTGCCGGCGATGAAGGAGCGCGGCAGCGGCCGCATCGTCAACGTCGCCAGCGACGCCGGCCGGGTCGGCAGCCTGGGCGAGACCGTGTACTCGGGCGCCAAAGGCGGGCTGATCGCGTTCACCAAGGCGCTGGCGCGCGAGGTGGCGCGCTACCAGATCAACGTCAACTGCGTGTGCCCCGGCCCGACCGATACGCCGTTGATGGCGGCGGTGCCCGACAAGGTGAAAGAGGCGCTGGGCAAGGCGATCCCGTTCCGGCGCCTGGGCCGGCCCGAGGAAGTGGCCGACGCGATCCTGTTCTTCGCCAGCGACCGCTCGCGCTACATCACCGGCCAGGTGCTGAGCGTCAGTGGCGGCCTGACCATGGCCGGCTGAGCGGCGGGGCGCACCATGAACTACACGCTGCCCGAATTCCTGGCTCACGCGATCGCGCTGGAGCGGGAGGCGGCCGATCGCTATCTCGAGTTGGCCGACATGATGGAGGCGCATCGCAACGACCCGGTGTCGGCGCTGTTTCGCGACATGGTCCATTTCTCGCAGCTGCACCACGACTCGATCGTCGAGCGCGCCCAGGGTGTGACCTTGCCGCAGCTGCGCTCCTGGGAGTACCGCTGGAGCGTGCCGCCCGAGGTCGGCGGCGAGGAGGCGTTCGATCACACGCTCGAGGCCTACACTGCGCTGCGCTATGCGCGCGAGAACGAAGTGCGCGCGATGGAGTACTACACCAATGTCGGGATGCACTCGACCGAGCCCGAGGTGCGGCGGCTGGCTTCGGAATTCGCGGCCGAGGAAACCGAGCACGTGGCCGCGCTCGACGAATGGCTGGCCCGCACCCATCGGCCCTCGGCCACCTGGCAGTCCGACCCCGACCGGTCGAGGCCGGCCTGAACCCAACCGGCCATGCAGCGCGATTCCATAGCCGCCCCGCCGCCGCGCATCAGCGCGGCGCTATTCGCACAGCCGGCGGATGTCCTCGGGTATCGGGATGGCATGGATTCGGCGCCGATCCACCGCATCGCGCACCACGAACACCCGGGTCTCCAGGCTTTCGCAGATCAGGTCTTCGCCGCGGGTGATGACGTGTTTTTGCAGGAAGACCTTGGCGCGCCATTCCTGGATGTGGGTCGTGATGGTCAGGCGCTCGCCGTAGGTGGCGCTCTTGACGAACTTGGCATGGTGCTCGAGCAGCGGCGTGCCGATGATCCCGGTCGTGTGTTCCAGCTCGTGCCAGGGCGGCACGCCCCAGGTCATGAAGAACTGCAACGAGGCCGCGTCCATCCAGCGGTGGTAGCGCGGAAAGAAGACGATCCCCGCCGGGTCGCAGTCGCCGAAACGGATTTCGACGTTCATTGTCGTGGTCTTGGCCATGGCGAATTCTATGTTGCGGCGTCCGGCCGGCCCGAGGCCACAGGCCCGGTGCGGCGCCACCTCCCTTTTCAATACAACCCAGGAGTCA
>JAAOZX010000299.1 GCA_012274225.1 Comamonadaceae bacterium
GACCTCGGCTTCAAAGTTTTCCAGGGTGACGTTGATCATTGCGCCTAACTCGGGTTGAAACCCTAAAATTCAACCTTTGGGAATTTTAATGAGCCCCCACGCCCGCTGCCCCCGCTTGCTGCCGATCGGACGCCCCTTGCATGAGGCGGCTGGACCGAACGCGTCATGAGCGCAATCCAGGTCGGCGTGGTGATGGGGTCCAGCAGCGACTGGGATACCCTGCAGCACGCGGTGTCGATTCTCCAGGAATTCGGCATCACCCATGAGACCCGCGTGCTTTCGGCCCATCGCATGCCCGACGACATGTTCGCCTATGCCGAGGCGGCGGCCGGGCGCGGCTTGAAGGCGATCATCGCCGGTGCCGGCGGCGCGGCTCATTTGCCGGGCATGTTGGCGGCCAAGACGACCGTGCCCGTGCTGGGCGTTCCGGTGGCCAGCAAGCATCTCCAGGGCGTCGATTCGCTGCACAGCATCGTCCAGATGCCCAAGGGCATTCCCGTGGCCACCTTCGCCATCGGCATCGCCGGAGCCGCCAACGCAGCCCTGTTCGCCGTCGCCATGCTGGCCAATGGCGATCCGGCTTTGCGCGCCCGGCTCGAAGCCTTCCGCTCGCGCCAGACCGAGGCCGCGCGCCAGTCTGCCCTGCCCCCCGCAACAGCACCGTCCCGATCCGGCGGGTCGCTTTCATGACCGTCCTGCTGCCGGGCGCGACCCTGGGTGTGATGGGCGGCGGCCAGCTCGGCCGCATGTTCGTGCACGCGGCGCAGCGGATGGGTTACTTCACGGCCGTGCTCGATCCCGACCCGGCCAGTCCCGCCGGCCTGGTGAGCCATTACCACATCCGGACCGACTACCTCGACGAGCAGGGGCTGGCCCAGCTGATACAGCGCAGCGCCGCCATCACGACCGAATTCGAGAACGTGCCGGCGCCGGCGTTGGTGACGCTGGGCGCGCACCGCCCGGTGTCGCCTTCCGCCGAGTCCGTGGCGATCGCCCAGGACCGGGCCCAGGAGAAAGCCCATTTCCAGCGTTGCGGTGTGCCGGTTGCGCCGCACGCGGTGATCGAGACCGCCGAGCAGCTTGCCGCTGTCGGCGACTCGTTGCTGCCCGGCATCCTGAAGACATCGCGCCTGGGCTATGACGGCAAGGGCCAGGCCCGGGTCACTACGAGGGAGGAACTCGCCTCCGCCTGGGAAGCGCTGCGTCGCGTTCCCTGCGTGCTGGAAAAGCTGCTGCCGCTGGCCGCCGAATGCTCGGTGATCGTGGCGCGAAGCCATGATGGGCGCCTCGTGAACCTGCCGCCCCAGTGGAACCTGCATCGCGACGGCATCCTGGCCGTGACCCAGGCCCATGCCGATTGCCTTCCAGCGGCAACAGCACGCCAGGCAATCGAGGCGACGCGTGCTATCGCCGAAGGCCTGCGTTACGTCGGGGTTCTCTGCGTGGAGTTCTTCCTGCTCCAGGACGGTTCGCTGGTGGTCAACGAGATGGCGCCGCGGCCGCACAACAGCGGCCACTACAGCCTGGATGCCTGCGACGTCTCGCAGTTCGAGCTGCAGGTGCGGGCCCTGGCGGGCTTGCCGCTGCCCCAGCCGCGGCAGCACAGTCCGGCGATCATGCTCAACCTGCTGGGCGACCTTTGGCTGGTCGGTGGGGAAACCGAAACGACGCCGCCCTGGGACCGGGTGCTGGCTCTGGCCGGTATCCACTTGCACCTGTATGGCAAGCTCAGCGCGCGCCGGGGCCGCAAGATGGGCCACCTCACGGTGACGGCGTCGACGGCCGAGGCGGTGCGGGGCACCGCGCTGCAGGCCGCCGAGCTGCTCGGCATCCCGGCCTTCTGAGCGCAAGATGATTCTCGACGGAACCTCTGCGGCCGTGGTCGCGCAGGCGGTGCAGGCGCTGGCCTCGGCAGAGCTGGTGGCATTCCCGACCGAGACCGTCTACGGCCTGGGCGCCGACGCCTGCAACGAAGCGGCCGTGGCAAAGATCTTCGCGGCCAAGGGCCGGCCCGGCGACCACCCGTTGATCGTCCACGTCGCCGACGCCTCGGCGGTGGCCGGCTTCGCATCGCAGGTGCCCGATTTCGCGCAGCGGCTGATGCAGGCCTTCTGGCCCGGTCCGCTCACCCTGATCCTGCCGCGACGCCACGACCGCGCTGCGGCGGCGGCCGGCGGCCAGGACTCCATCGGCCTGCGCTGCCCGGCCCATCCGGTGGCCCACGCATTGCTCCTCGCGTGCGCCCGCGCCGAGCCGCCCATTGCCGGCCTGGCGGCGCCGAGCGCCAACAAGTTCGGCCGGGTCAGCCCCACCACCGCGGAGCATGTGCGTTCCGAGTTCGGCGACCAGCTGCTGGTGCTTGACGGGGGACCCTGCCGGGTGGGAATCGAGTCCGCCATCGTCGACTGCACGCGCGGCGCACCGGTCCTGCTGCGCCCCGGCGTGCTGACCCGAGACCAGGTGGAAGCCGCCTGCGGTCAGTCCTTGCGCTTGCCGCAGGACCTGGCGCAGCCGGCACCCCGCGCATCGGGAACGCTCGTCTCGCATTACGCCCCGCGGGCCCGGGTTCGGCTGATGGATGCCGATGCGCTGCAGGCGGCGCTCGACGTCCTGGGCACCGATGCGCCGGCCATGGCCGTCTACTCGCGGGCCATCCTGCTGACCCGGTCGGACAAGGTGCTGCGGCGGCGCATGCCAGACGACGCGGCCGAGACCGCGCGCCAGTTGTTTGCCGTCCTGCGCGAGTTCGACGACCAGGGCGTTCGGTTGATCTGGGTTGAGATGCCGCCCGACGAACCGGACTGGGCGGGCGTGCGAGACCGGCTGCATAGAGCCTCCGCCGCCTGAGCCCGGCACCGGCTCGCTACACTACGTCCAGCTTTTTGCGGAGAACCCTTCATGTCATTTCATTGGATACGCCGCGCCTCGATGGCGTTGGCGTCGGTCGCTGCGCTTCTCACGGCAGCCTGCGGCTCCGGCACCATCGAGTCGCAGTTCCATCCGGCGCGCCTGGTCGTGTTCGGCACCGGCATCAGCGACCTGGGCCAGGGCGGCAGCCGCTACACGGTCAACGATGGCGGCTTCGATATCTGGACGCAGCAGGTGGCCCTCAACTACGGTTTGGCCCTGAACACCGCGGCGAGCGGGGGCACTTCGTTTGCCACCGGCAACGTGCGGATCAGCAGCAAGCCGGATGCGGCCGGCAACAGCGCCACCCCCACCGTCACCGAGCAGATCGACGGTTTCCTGGCGAGCGGGCCGATCGGTGCCAACGACCTGTTGATCGTGGAAGGCGGCACCAGCGACATCATTGCCGAGATGGCGAAGGTGACGGCTGGCACCCAGACCCAGGATCAGATGATCGCGGCGGTTCAGCAGGCCGGTCGTGATTTCGCCGCCCAGGTGAGACGGCTGGTCGATGCCGGCGCCCAGCACGTGATGGTGGTGGGTAGTTACGACCTGGGACGCACGCCCTGGGCCACGGCCACTTCGCAGCAAAGCCTGTTGACGACAGCCAGCACCAAGTTCAACGAGGAACTGCTGGTGAGCATGGTCGACCTGGGCCAGAACGTCTTGTACGTGGACTCGGCGCTGTTGTACAACCTGATGATTTCCACGCCGACCAACTACGGCATGTCCAATTCGGTCGATCCGGTCTGCACGTCGGTGGACCCGGGGCCAGGTATCGGCATCGGCACCGGACAGGTGAATTCGGCGCTGTGTACCCCAACGACGGTGCTGGCCAACGTCGACTACAACCAGTACGTCTTCGCGGACCGTGTGTATCCCGGTCCGGCCGCGCAGCGCCAGTTCGGCAGCTCTGCCTATAACGCTATCCACAACCGCTTCTGATTCGGCAATACTCAAGGAAGAAAGCGCCCTCGGGGGCTTTCTTCCTATGCGCTTCGCCAGTCAGCGCAGCGTATTGAACAAGGCCCGCGCCTGGGCATCGCAGAACGGCGGCTCGTAAGTGCCGTGATAGTTTCCGAAGTAGGTGGCGAAGGCCGCGCTCGTCGGGTCCGTGGGCGCGGCGCCATTCACGCCGAAGGTGGCCTGAATCGACGGGTCGACATCGACGGAAGTCACATTCGCGAGGCCCCGGCTGTTGAAGTCGGCCTGGGCAATGTTCATGTGCACCGCCGGCGGCACCGTGGGATCGCCCGCGCCGCCACACAGGAGCGTCCGGGCCTTGGGATTCCAGCCGAGCAGGTCGTTCTTCTTGGCATCCAGATACAGCGGATTGCTGTTGTTGGACTGGACGTCCTGGATGAAGGCCGGCTGGAAGATTGCGTCGCGCGCCGCATTGGGATCGCCGCCGGGCAATTTGCCGGAGGTGACCAGTGTGGTGAAGTTGAGTGTCGGGCTGGGCAACAGGTTTTCGATGTAGTCCGAATAGGGCGGCTTGAATGCCTGTGTGACGCTGCTGTAGACGTTGCCATAGACCTTTTGCCAGGCAGTGACCAGGAACGGCACGAAGAATTGGTAGCCGGCGATGGCATTGGTGAGCTTGAAGCTTCCCGAAAGGTTGTACGGCCCTGCCAGGTGTGCCGCGCCCACCAAGTTGATCTCCGAAGGCTCGTCGCGCTCGATGGCGCGTTGGGCGGCCATCGAGGAGTGGCCGCCTTGTGAGTAGCCGGTGAGCATCACTTTTCCGGACAGCGGCACCGATTCCTGCGCGGCGGCTTTGCGCGCGGCCCGGATCGAGTCGACAATGCTCGACGCTTCCGAATCGGCGTGCAGGTACGGGTGGTAGCCGTAGCTCGACTTCGCATAGCCGAGGTAATCGGTTGCGACCACGGCATAACCTTGGGCGGCGTACATCGAGACAAGTGCGAACGTTTCCGGGTCGCTGGGATTCGCGAGCGTGCGGGGCTTTTGCACATCCGTTCCCTTCGCGTAGGCCACAAGCGGGGCCGAGGCGCCGGCGCAAGCGCCCGCCGGGACCAGGAAGACACCCGAGGCATCGGCGTCTTCGGAGTTCACGCCGACGGTCGAGTAGTGCAGCGCAACCACTCGGACGTCGCACTGCGCCTTCCCGGTGAGGGGTTGCAGGCCGCTCTGGGCAGTACTGGCGTCAATTTGCGCGGCGGTCATCGTGGCAAGGTCCTGCGGTGCTTCCAGCAGGTCGCCGCGATTGACGCTGTCGCCGCCGCCGCCGCAGGCAACCAGCAGAACAGCGGCCGATATGGCCGCGAGGCCAAGTCTCTTTGTCATGCGATGTCTCCCAGTTACATGATGGACGGGCGTCCTCTTATGGACTGCGGAATCGTAGCGGGCCCCGTGGCTCTTGTGGCCCCGGATTTACCGGGGTTTGCCCTCAAGAAGCCCGGCCGGCAGGCAAAGATTTGGTGAAGTAGCGCACCGCAACTGGGCAGTACGCAATCGCTCGCTCAGCCGTAGCGCAGCTTCATGCCGAGGATGGCCAGGGCCAGCGCCAGCGTGATGGCGTTCGCCGCCACGATCGGCCAGGCGGCCAGCAGCAATCCGTAGGCCAGCCACAAGGCCACGCCCAGCGCGAACACCGAGTACATACCGAGTGAAATGCCGCTGACGTCACGGGTGCGGAAGGTATGCCACGCCTGCGGCACGAAGCTGCAGGTGGTCAGGATCGCGGCCAGATAGCCGATCGATTCGGTCGCGAACAGCCCGCTCATCGGTCGCGCGCCGTCCACTCGATGAGCGCCTCGATGGCCGGCCGGGCCGCGGCCGCTTGCGCGTGATTGGCGATCGCCACCAGGACGTAGCGCTTGCCGCTGGCGCCGTCCACATAGCCGGCGACGCCGCTCACGTCGCGCAGGCTGCCGCTCTTGAGATGGGCCTGGCCGACGCTCTTGCCGCGCAAGCGGCGCAAGGTCCCGTCGGTGCCGGTGATCGGCAACGACGACCCCAGCTCCGGCATCCATGGCGAAGCCCAGGCGGTCTGCAGCAGCCGCGCCAGCTGCTGCGCCGTCATGCGTTCGTCGCGCGACAAGCCCGAGCCATTGCCGAAATCCGGCGTCGTTCCGGTGCCGACCCGGTCGCGCCACCACTGCCGCATGACTTCGCGCGAGCCCTCCAGCGTACCCAGCCCCCTTTGCTGAAGGCTCAGGGTCAGGAACAGTTGCTGCGCCATCACGTTGTTGCTGAACTTGTTGATGTCGCGAACAATCTCGGCCAGCGGCGCCGACCGCATTTCGAATGCCGGCGCCAAGCCCGCGGGCACCTTGCCGTCGCGCACCTGGCCGGCGATACGGCCACCCATTTGTTGCCACAGCCCCGCTACCGCCCGCGCTGCGTAGCTGGGCGGGTCGACATAGGCGAGCGGCCAGACCTGTTCACCGCAGGCCGCCGGGTAGCCACCGGCAAAGCGCGGACTCAACGGGTCGCTGAAGTCCGCCTTGAGGCTGCCGCGCCAGTCGGCGCAGGGGCCGCTTGTCAGGGGCACGGCCGCGGGCCACTGGACGCCGGCCAGTGGCGGCTCCAGGTACAGCGCCGCTTCACGGCCCTGGGGCGTGAAGGTCATGATGACGGACTTGAAATTGAGCAGAAGCGCGTCGGGCGCGGCGTTGTACGGGCGCAGCGGCTCGCCATCGAAAGCGCCGGGGTCGGACGCCACCGTCTCGAAGGCGCTGTGGTCCAGCACGATGTCGCCGGTTATGACCCGAATGCCGAGGCCCTGCACGCGCCTGAGCATCAGCCACAGGCGCTCGGCCACCAGCTTGGGGTCGCCCTCGCCCCGGATGTATAGATTGCCTTGCAGCGTGCCATCGCGGACGCTGCCGTCGACATAAACCGGCGTTGACCAGCTGAATGCCGGACCCAGCAGGTCCAGGGCCGCGAAGGTGGTGGCCAGTTTCGCCACCGAGGCCGGGTTGACCGGGACGTCGGCGCGGTGACTCAGGCGTGCCGGTGCCTTGCCGTCGGCATCGATCACGACGATCGCGATGGCGTCACGCGGGAACCTGGCTTTGGCCAAGGCCGCCTCGACTTCGGCGGGCAGGGCCTGGCCCAGCACCGGCAGCGCGAATAGGACGCCGGCAAGAAAGCGAAACAGTGGCATGCGGCGATTATCCGGTCCCTCGATAATGGTGGGTTGCATGAAAGCCGTCGCTTGAATCTGCTTGCCTTCGATACCAGCACCGAGATATTCTCCGTCGCCGTCCAGCGCGGGGACGGGGGTGGGCATGGGCTGCTGGAACAGAGCGGTGCGGGCGGCGCGCAAGCTTCGGCGGCGCTCATTCCGGCGATTCAGGGGTTGCTGGCACGCGCCGGCCTGACGTTGTCCGACCTGGACGCGATCGTCATCGGACGCGGCCCGGGATCCTTCACGGGCGTGCGCACCGCGTGTTCGGTGGCGCAGGGACTGGCGTTCGGCGTTGGCGTGCCAGTGCTGGCCATCGATACCCTGATGGCGGTGGCCGAGGACGCGCACTGGCGCGCCGCCGTGACCGAGGTGGTGGCGGTGCTGGACGCCCGGATGGACGAGGTTTACTGGGCCCACTATGTCCACGATGCCGATGCGGGGCGTTGGACCCGGCAAGGCGGCTTCGCGCTGGGACGGCCGGAAAGCGTGGTGATCCCGCCCCGGTGGACCCTGGTCGGCAATGCGTTCAGCGCCTGTGGCGAGCGCTGGCCATCCGCCGTCCACATCGACGCATTGCCGACCGCGGCCGCGCTGTTACGGCTGGCCCCTGCGTTGCTGGCTGACGGTCAGGGTGGCCCGGCGGCCGCTGCGCTGCCTTTGTACATTCGCGATAAAGTGGCCCAGACGACCGAAGAACGCGCCGCCTTGCGGCGGGCCGCAGCCAGCAGAACATGAGCGCCGTTTTCAAAGCCGCCGAAGCGCAGTTCGAGCCCATGACCGATGCCCGGCTGGACGAGGTCGTCCACCTCGAGCGGCGGGTGTACCAGCATCCCTGGACGCACCGCAACTTCACCGATTCGCTGCGATCGGGCTACCAGGCGCAGGTGCTGGTGGCCGACGGCCAGCTGCTCGGGTATTTCGTCGCCATGAAGGGAGTGGACGAGGTTCACCTTCTCAACATCACGGTGGCGCCCGACTATCAGGGCCAGGGCTGGGGCCGGTTGATGCTCGACGCACTGGCTCTGTGGTCGCGCGCCCAGCAAGCCCAGTGGCTCTGGCTGGAAGTGCGGGCCAGCAATGCCAGGGCCCAGCGCATTTACCAGCAGCATGGCTATCGCCGCGTCGGCGAGCGCAAGAGTTACTACCCCGCGGGCGGGCGGCGCGAAGATGCGGTCGTGATGAGCCTGAAGCTATGACAGTGCGTCTCGATGAGCGGCAACGGGCCATGCTGGCCGAGATGGGCATCCGTTGGTACGAGCCCCTGGTGCTTGCCGACGCCGAGCGACGCGACCCGGCCACGGTGCAAGAGCCGGCGCCGGACCTTGCGCGCCCACGAGCCCGACCCGCGGCCGAGCCGGCTGTGACAAGGACGGCAGAGGTGATGGTCGCGGAATCGTCGCCGGTCGAACTCATGGGATGGGACGAATTGCGACAGGCAGTGGCCGCATGCCAGGCCTGCCAGCTGTGCACTGGACGGCGCCAAACTGTCTTCGGTGTCGGCGACCGGCAGGCCGACTGGCTGGTGGTGGGCGAAGCCCCGGGCGAGAACGAGGACCTGCAGGGCGAGCCTTTTGTCGGCTCGGCCGGAAAATTGCTGGACAACATGCTCAAGGCGCTGGGGCTGGATCGCCGGCACAAGGTCTACATTGCCAATGTGCTCAAGTGCCGGCCGCCGGCCAACCGCAATCCGTTGCCGCAGGAGGTCGCGCAATGCGAGCCGTTCCTGCGCCGGCAGATCCAGCTGCTGCAGCCCCGGATCATCCTGGCCATGGGACGCTTCGCGGTGCAGTCGCTGCTGGGCAGCAACGACCCCATCGGCAAACTGCGCGGCCGCGTGCATCGTCACGGCGAGATCCCGGTGGTGGTGACCTATCACCCAGCCTACCTGCTGCGCAACCCGGCCGACAAGGCCAGGGCCTGGGACGATCTGTGCCTGGCCCTCGACGCGCTCGGTCGTCAGCCGGGCTGAAGTTGGCGCTCCTGCGGCACGAACGCACTCGGCGCCAGGGTTCGGGCGGCGTAATCGATGCCGCTGACGGCGGCGTATTGCGCCATCGAGCGCGCCGGCCCCAGGCCGTAGACGCCCATCGGCAGTCCCGCCACCAGATCGGCGAGCCGGGCGCGTGAGCGCTGTTCCAGCGTCCACCAAGTGCTCTGGCGCTGCGTGTCATGCGCCGGGTCCCAATGCAGGGGGCGAGGCGGCAAGCCCGAATCGGCATTGTTGTAGAGGTGGTAAACGGGCAGGCCGGGGATGTGGAATATGTCCCAGCCATGGGTGAACAGCCGCGCCGCCAGTGCCTGCTCCTCGCCGTGAAAATAGAACCAGGGGTCGTAAGGGAAAGTCTGGACGAAAGCCCCGGGCGCGAACAGGCAGCCCGCGCCGACATGAAATCCCGCCACCGGCTGGTCGCGGTCCAGCGGATGCGCTTCGAAGGACAGCACCGGATGGTCGGGATCGAACACGCTCCCGGGCTTGACCACATGCGCCAGGATCTTGTCCGTGGCCGGGCGCCGGACCGGCCGGTTCTCCTGGAACACGAAGGAATTCGGGTACGAGGACAGCACCGCCCCGCGGCGGCCGGGCAACACCGATTTGGCGTGGTCAATCAAAGTCGCGTCCCAGTGCGGATCGAAGTCCATGTGGGAGTCGATCTGAAAAAACCAGGGCTCGCCGTCGTACAGGGACATCGCCAGGGCGCGGGCCCAGCACGGACCACGCGCATAGAGCGGATCGACACGCACGTAGCTCAGCCGGGCCGGCGCCAACTCCGCCGGCTTGGGCTCGGGTGAGCCGGCCGGGCTCTGATCGACGATGCCGAAATGCAGCCGCTCCGGCCAGCGTGCCGTCGCCAACGCACGGGCCAGCGTGAATCCGAGGACCGGATCGCAATACGACGCAATGCTCACAAAGATATTCATCGGGAGGCGCGGAAAGCGGGAATCCGGCGCGGGGTTTCGAGGGTGGTCGTGCAATGGTAGCAACAGCGGCTATGCGGGCGCTCATCATTGCGCGCCCTGTAACGCTGTGCTACCGTGAAACCTTCACTGTCGGGTTGGGAGCGTTGCCCTCGCCCGAGCTCCCAGCGGCCGCCAGGGAGGTCACTTCCAGGAAAGACAATCCGTGGACTACAAGACCGACATCGATAGCGCAGTGCAGCGCCGTCCCGGCGCCCGCAACACCCGGCCCGAGCCCACCCACAGCCCGGTAGCGGCCGGGTTCCGTCCGGCCGTCATTGCGCTGGCTGTCGCTGCGGCTTTCGTCTCGATGACCGAACCGGCTAC
>JAAOZX010000005.1 GCA_012274225.1 Comamonadaceae bacterium
CCGCTCAACGCTGCCACACGTCCATCCGGCAGCTCGGTGTCCTCGAATCCGGTCAGCAGCGTGTAGTTTTGCGGACCGTGTTTCGCCGTTCCGTCGAAGCCCCGGGCGTCGGCGCCGTGGGCTACATGAATTTGGCTGCCCATGATGGGTTTCGCGTTGGTCATGGCAGCCGCCGCGGCCGCGCTGGCCGGTCCGGCGGAAAGGGCTCGCCGGAAAGCCTCGACTTCGGCGGGCAGGATCGGATCGAAGGTCGGCTTGCCGTTCGACTCGGCGTGCGGCGCGGCGGCCGCAGCCGGTGGCTCGCCCCGTGCCGGGCCCGATTCCAGCGGCGCCGGCCCGGAATCGAGCGTCGCGGGCTGTGATTTCCGCCCCGAGCGCCTCGGGTCGCCGATCGCTACATGTTCATTGCGGCGCCAGTACACCGCGGTGACGACGATCTGGTAGCGGCTCTTGGCCGACTGCGCGATCGAGGCCTCCATCTCGGCCAGCTGCGCGGCACTACCGGGTTGGTCGGCGGCCAGATCCACCATCACCATGAATTGCCGACCGCGCGAGTCCAGCGACAGCACCTTGAACTTGTAAGCGCTGGAAAGCACGCCGGCGCGAACCATCGCGTCGCGCACCACGGCGTACAGCAGCTCGCGCTGCGCCATGCGCTCGCTCTTGCGATTGACCGGTTGTGCGTTGCTGCCCGCGTTGACGGCGCCGGTGCGCTTTCCGGCCGGACGGGTGGCTTCCATGGCGAGTCCCGAACTCTCGGCCGGCAACCGGCGCACGTTCCTGGAAGACCACCAGCTCAAAAAGGACATCGGAAGGCTTTCTCCTGAGGGCGGCCTTGCCGTCACATCAGCGGTTGTTACGCTGGGCAGAGTGTAATTGCGGGCTTTGCGCCGGAATGGCACTGATTTGTGCCAACTTGCAAAACCCTCTCCAATGGAGTGTGATTTATAGGTCAGCGGACGGCCCGGCCGCTTCCGGCTCGCGGGCGGCACCCCGAGACCTGCCCGGAGCGAGTACGTTTGGTTTCAAGCAACGGCGGGCAGCGGATCGGCTTTCTTGCCGATGCCCAGGTAGGTGTCGATGATGCGCCGGTCGTGCAGCAGCGCCTGGGCCGTTCCGCTGAGCGCCACGGCGCCCATCTCCAACACATAGCCGCGGTCGGCCACCTGCAACGCGGCACGGGCGTTCTGTTCGACCAGCAGCACCGACACGCCGAGCTGGCGCAGCGATGCCACGACCTGCAGGACCTCCCGCACGATCAGAGGTGCCAGTCCGAGCGACGGCTCGTCGAGCATCAGCAGGCGCGGCTTGGCCATCAGCGC
The DNA here is from genome assembly GCA_012274225.1 of Comamonadaceae bacterium. Taxonomy (GTDB): domain Bacteria; phylum Pseudomonadota; class Gammaproteobacteria; order Burkholderiales; family Burkholderiaceae_C; genus Ramlibacter. The sequence goes on from JAAOZX010000005.1 coordinate 1,323, forward strand.
GCGGCCGATGGCCAGCATCTGCCGCTCGCCGCCGGACAATGTCTGGGCCAATTGCGCGCTGCGTTCTTCCAGCCGCGGGAAAATGTTGAACACTTCCTGCATGCGCTGGGCCTGATCCCGCTGGCCCTTGCGCCAGCGCCAGAAGCCGCCGAGCAGGAGGTTGTCTGCGACCGACATTTCGCCGAACAGCTCGCGCCGCTCGGGCACCAGCGCGACGCCGCGCGCCACCATGGCTTCCACTGTCGGCCGGGCGATCGTGACTGCGTCCAGTGTCAACGTGCCGTGCGAGCGCAGCATGCCCATCGCGGCGCACAGCAGCGTGGACTTGCCGGCGCCGTTGGGGCCGATCACGGTGACGATCTCGCCGGCCTTGACGCTGAGCTCGACGCCGTGCACGGCCTGCACCTCACCGTAGTTGACGGAGAAGTCGCTCACCTGCAGCAGTGGCGCGGTCATTCGCAAGCCTCCGCGCTACGCGCTGCGGTATTCGCCTTTGGAGCGGCCCGGCAGTGCATTCGATAAACCTCCGCGCTACGCGCCGCGGTATTCGCCTTGGGAGCGGCCCGGCGGCTCATGCGGCGACCTCCAGCGGCTCGTCGGCGCCGCCCAGATAGGCGTCGAGCACGCGCGGGTCGACCTGCACCTGCGCCGGCGTGCCGTGCGCGATGAGCGTGCCGAACTCCATGACCGTGACGCGGTCGGCCAGGTTCATCACAAACTCCATGTCGTGTTCCACCACCAGGATGCCCAGGCCCTCGGTGCGCAGCTGCGCCAGCAATCGGGCCAGGGCGGCCTTTTCAAGGTGCCGCAGGCCGGCCGCGGGCTCGTCGAGCAGCAACAGCGCCGGCTGACCGGCCAGCGCCCGCGCGATCTCGATGGCGCGTTGCTGGCCCAGTGACAGCGAGCCGGCGGCGGCGTCGACATGGGCGCCGAGCTGGCAGCGTTCGATCTGCCGGCGCGCGTGCGCCAGCAGCGTGGCTTCTTCGGCCCGGTCCAAGCGTAGCATCGATGCGAGCCAGCCGCGACGGCCGCGGCGGTGGGCGCCCAGCGCCACGTTGTCCAGCACGCTGCGCTGCGCCAGCAGGCGCACATGCTGGAAGGTGCGGCCCAGTCCCAGCGCGGCGTAGTCCCGCGAGGGCCGCCCCGTCATGTCCTTGCCCATGACGGTGACGTTGCCCGCGCTGGGATCGATGACGCCTGAGACCATGTTGAAGAAGGTGGTCTTGCCGGCCCCGTTCGGGCCGATCAACGCGTGCACCTCGCCCGCCCTCACGTCCAGGTTCACCGCATTCACGGCGACCAGCCCGCCGAAGCGCCGGGTGGCGTCGCTGGCCTGCAGCAGGACCTGCCCCGCCGGCGGCCGTTGCGGTTCGGGCAGGGCGGCGGCCGGCCTCACAGTCCGCGGATCGGCGCGCAGGAAGCGCCGGGTGAACCGCGCCAATGTGGGCCACAGCCCGTCGGCGAAGCGGTGCAGCACCACCAGCATCAGCAGGCCGAACACGATCACTTCGAAGTTGCCGCTGCTGCCCAGCAATCGGGGCAACACGTCCTGCAAGCGCGACTTGAGCAGCGTGATCAGCGCAGCGCCCAGCACGGCACCCCACAGGTGGCCGGCGCCGCCCACCACCGCCATGAACAGGAATTCGATGCCGATGTTGATGTTGAACGGCGTGGGATTCACGAACCGCTGCAGGTGGGCGTAGAACCATCCCGACAGCGCGGCCATCAGCGCGGCCAGCACGAACACCTTGACGCGGTAGGCCGCCGTGTCCACACCCATCGATTCGGCCATCAGGCGACCGCCCTTGAGCGCCCGGATAGCGCGTCCTTCACGCGAGTCGAGCAGGTTGTGCAGCGCCCACAGCAGCAGCAGCAGCGCGGCCCAGATCACCGGGCCGAGCACGCGCGGCGCAGCCAGCGAAACGCCGCCGACCAGCAGCGGTGGCAAGCCGGTGGTGCCGGTCTGGCCGCCCAGCACTTCGAGATTGCCGAACAGGAAGTACAGGCTCAGGCCCCAGGCGATGGTGCACAGCGGCAGGTAATGGCCCGACAGCTTGAGCGTGATGGCACCCAGGGCCCAGGCGAGCGCCGCCGCCACGAGCAGGCCCAGCAAGAGCCCGAGCCAGGGCAGCCAGACCGGATCCAGCCGCGCGCCGAGCGCGGCCGCGACCGTCGGCGAAGTGCAGACCCAGGCCGTGGCATAGGCGCCGACACCGACAAAGGCGGCCTGGCCGAAGGAGGTCATTCCGCCCACACCCGTGAGCATCACCAGACCGGCCGCCACCATCGAATACAGGCCGATGTAGCACAGCAGCGTGATGGTGAATTCAGGCAGCCAGGCCCAGGCCAGCGCCAGCGCCAGTACCGAGAGCAGCGTCAGCCGGCGCGGTGTCATTCTTCGTCTTCTTCCACGTGCAGGCTGTTCATCGAGCGCCACCACAGCACCGGGATGATCAGGGTGAACACCAGCACCTCCTTGTAGGCGCTGGCCCAGAAGGAGGAAAACGACTCGAGCTGGCCGACCAGCAGCGCGCCGGCCAGCGCCAGCGGGTAGCTGACCATGCCGCCGATGATGGCCGCGACGAAGCCCTTGAGGCCGATCAGGAACCCGGTGTCGTAATACACCGTGGTCAGCGGTCCGATCAGGAGCCCGGAGACGGCGCCGATCAGGCCGGCCAGGGCGAAGCTCAGGTCGCCCGACAGTTCGGTCGGGATTCCGACCAGCCGCGCGCCGACGCGATTGATGGCGGTGGCGCGCAGCGCCTTGCCTACCATCGACCGGCCGAAGAAGCGGAACAGCGCGATCACCAGCACCAGCGTCACGCCCACCACCACCAGCGACTGGCCGGTCACGGCCACGCCGCCCAGGTCCAGGCGCAGGTCCGAGAACGCCGGCGTGCGCGAACCCTCAGCGCCGAAGAACAACAGCCCCAGGCCCACCATCACGCCGTGCAGGGCCACCGACACGATCAACAGCATCAGCACGGTGGCATCGGCCAGCGGCCGGTAGGCCAGGCGGTACAACAGCGGGCCCAGCGGCGTCACCAGCAGCAAGGTGGTGAGCGCCTGCAGCGCAAGAGAAGCGGGCCGCAGCCAAACCAGCGCGCCGGCCAGCAGCGGAAACAGCACCGTCCAGACCAGGGTCGCCGCCCAGTCCACGGCGACGCCACGGCGTTGACGCCAGCCCTCCACCAGCAGCGTCGCGGCGGCCAGTGCCAGCAACAACCACAGGGTGCGCGGGGTGCCGCGGTTGTTGAGGGCGGCCATCGACAGCGCGGCGAACGCTACCAGTTCGCCCTGGGGAATGAAGATGATGCGGGTGACAGAGAACACCAGCACCAGCGCGAGGCCCATCAGGCCGTAGATGGCGCCATTGACGAGTCCATCCTGGCCTAGCAGCAGGGCGATCTGAACATCCATGATCGATACCGGTTGGGCCCCCGCGCAGGGCCTCTGACAGAGGGCGGGGCGCCCCCGTGGGCGCCCCATGCGCTGTCAGGGCGGCGAGCGGGCCGCCCTGAGGCATCGAGGGTCAGGGGGTGTATTTCCAGGCCCCGTTTTCGATCTTGACCATCACGCGGCCATTGTTGTCCAGGCCCAGGTGGTCGGTCGGAGTCATCGTGAAGATGCCATGCGCGCCCGCCATGCCCTTGACCTGCTCGATCGAGTCACGCAGTGCGGCGCGAAATTCCGCCGTGCCCGGCTTGGCTTTCTGCAGCGCGCCCGGCACGGCAGCAGCCAACAGGTGCCCCGCATCCCAGGCGTGGCCGCCGAAGGTCGAGACGCTTCCCTTGCCGTACGCGCCCTCGTAGGCGGCGATGTAAGCCAGCGCCGATTTCTTGACCGGATTGCTGTCAGGCAACTGCGCGGCCACCAGCACCGGCCCAGCCGGAAGGATCGTGCCCTCGACATCCTTGCCGCCCACGCGCAGGAAGTCGGCATTGGCGATGCCGTGGGTCTGATAGATCTTGCCGGTGTAGCCGCGTTCCTTCAGCGTTTTCTGCGGCAGCGCGGCGGGCGTTCCGGAGCCGGCGATCAGCACCGCGTCCGGCTTGGCCGCCATGATCTTGAGCGCCTGGCCGGTGACGGAGGTATCGGTGCGGGCATAGCGCTCGTTCACCACGATCTGCAGATTCTTGGCGGCAGCCGCCTTGACGAATTCCTGGTACCAGCCCTCGCCGTAGGCGTCGGAGAATCCGACGAAGCCCACGGTCTTGACCCCATTGGCGACCATGTGGTCGACGATCGCCTGCGACATCATGCTGTCGTTCTGCGGCGTCTTGAAGACCCAGGCTTTCTTCGCGTCCATCGGCTCGACGATCTTGGCGGAAGCCGCCATCGAGATCATCGGGGTCTTCGCTTCGGACACGACGTCGATCATGGCCAGCGAGTTGGGCGTGACCGTCGAGCCCAGGATGACGTCGACCTTGTCCTCGGTGATGAGCTTGCGCGTGTTGGTCACGGCCGCGGTCGTGTCCGACGCGTCGTCGAGCACGATGTAGTTGATCTTCTGGCCGGCGATGGTCTTGGGCAACAGCGCGATCGTGTTCTTCTCGGGAATGCCCAGCGACGCGGCCGGTCCGGTCGCCGACAGCGTGACGCCGACATTGATGTCGGCGAGCGCCAGGCTGCTGGCCAGCAGCGTGGCCGCCAGTGCGGCCGGTTTCAGAAATTTCATAGGAGTCTCCTGCAGTAGTTGAATTCGAAGCGCAATACCAGCAACAAAATACCTGAATTGCGGCACGCGCCGCATGCGGGCTTACCCGGCGGCAGGGTCCGCCGCAGCGCTGGCCTACAGGCCGGCTTGATCCATATCAATAGACGGCAGCCCCCAGGCGCCGCGCCCGTCGGCCCATCAAGGCTATTTGCCGATGCAGAAACTCGAGAAGATCACGCCCAGCAGGTCGTCCGACGTGAACTCGCCGGTGATTTCGTTGAGCGTGTTCTGCCCCAGGCGCAGTTCTTCCGCCAGCAACTCCAGCGTCGGCGACCGGGCCGTCAGGTGGTCC
>JAAOZX010000300.1 GCA_012274225.1 Comamonadaceae bacterium
GGTTTCGATTTCCCGCAAGGTCTGGGCCCGCCGGGTCGTGTCCTCGGCACTTTCCGCCTGTTGAGAGCCCTCGGCGAAGGAAAAAGTTTCCAGCAGGTCGAATTCGCCATCGTCGGACCCCGATTCGAAGTCGCTCATGTTCGAAAACAGGGCCTTCCGGGTTTTTTGCCGGCGGAACCAGTCGAGCGTGCAATTCGACAGGATGCGCTGGAACAGCATCGGCAGCTCCGCCAGCGGCTTCTCGCCGTAGTGCTCGGCCAGCTTCATCATGCTGTCCTGCACGATGTCCAGCGCCGCCTCCTCGTCGCGGACATGGTAGACCGAACGCTTGAAAGCCCGCTTTTCGACGCTTTTGAGGAAGTCGGAGAGTTCTCGTTCGGTTGCCAAGAATCGGAGCCTGACGGGATGGGAATTCGGGTTTTTGGGGGCGCTCCTGCCGCCGCTCAGCGCCAGGTAGCCCGAAATTATGGCATTGCGGGGTGCCCCCTGATCAGCTGCCATGTCGCAGTGCGATAATGTCGTTTGCAAGTCAAAAGGCAAACGAGCCCGGATGCGGCGGTGCGATAGGCCCGCCCATGGTCCAGGGCTCAAAGTCCCGACACGGCTTCACGAGAGCGCGCGAAGGGGCACCCAAGGTTTTTCGTCAGAGAAATTCGCAAAGGTTGATCATGGAAATCTCCAAAGCCGAAATCAAATCAGCGGCCGCCGCCTCAGGGGCCGGCCACCCGCAGGAACTGCGCGGCGCAGAAATCCTCGTCAAGGCCCTGCAGGCCGAGAATGTCAAGTACGTCTGGGGCTATCCCGGCGGCGCCGTCCTGCACATCTACGACGCGTTCTACAAGCAGGACACCATCCAGCACGTGCTGGTGCGGCACGAACAGGCCGCCGTGCACGCCGCCGACGGCTATGCGCGCGCCACCGGTGACGTCGGGGTGGCCCTGGTCACGTCGGGACCAGGTGTCACCAATGCCGTCACCGGCATCGCCACGGCCTACATGGACAGCATCCCGATGGTGATCATCACCGGCCAGGTGCCCACCCACGCCATCGGCATGGACGCTTTCCAGGAATGCGACGCCGTCGGCATCACCCGGCCGGTCGTCAAGCACAATTTCCTGATCAAGGACGTGCGCCAGCTCGCCGATGTGATGAAGAAGGCTTTCCACATCGCCCGCAGCGGCCGTCCCGGCCCGGTGGTGGTGGACATCCCCAAGGACGTCTCCTTCAACAAGACCACCTACACGGGTTATCCCGACAAGGTGGAAATGCGCTCCTACAACCCGGTGCGCAAGGGCCATGGCGGCCAGATTCGCAAGGCCATGCAACTGCTGCTGTCGGCCAAGCGCCCCTACATTTACACCGGCGGCGGCGTGGTGCTGAGCAACGCCTCGGCGGAGTTGCGGACCCTGGTGGACATGCTGGGTTACCCCTGCACCAACACCCTGATGGGCCTGGGCTCGTACCCGGCCAGTGACCGCAAGTTCCTGGGCATGCTGGGCATGCACGGAACCATCGAGGCCAACAACGCCATGCAGAACTGCGACGTGCTGCTGGCCGTGGGCGCGCGGTTCGACGACCGGGTGATCGGCAACCCCAAGCACTTCGGGCAGAACGAGCGCAAGATCATCCATGTCGACGTCGACCCGTCCAGCATCTCCAAGCGGGTGCGGGTCGACATCCCGATCGTGGGCGATGTCAAGGACGTGCTCGGCGAGCTGAACGCGATGATTCGCGACTCCGGCGTCAAGCCCGATGCCGCCGTCCTGGCCGCCTGGTGGGAGACCATCGAGGCCTGGCGCAAGAAGGATTGCCTGCGCTACGACCGCACGAACCTGGAGGTCATCAAGCCGCAATACGTCGTCGAGACGCTGTGGAACCTGACCAAGGACGCCGACACCTACATCACCTCCGACGTCGGCCAGCACCAGATGTGGGCGGCGCAGTACTACAAGTTCAACGAGCCGCGCCGCTGGATCAACTCCGGCGGACTGGGCACCATGGGCGTGGGCATTCCCTACGCCATGGGCATCAAGCTGGCCAAGCCGGACAGCGAGGTTTACTGCATCACCGGCGAAGGGTCGGTGCAGATGTGCATCCAGGAGCTCTCGACCTGCCTGCAGTACAACACGCCGATCAAGATCGTGTCGTTGAACAACCGTTACCTGGGGATGGTGCGCCAGTGGCAGGAGATCGATTACGAGGGCCGCTACAGCCACAGCTACATGGACGCGCTGCCCAACTTCGTCAAGCTGGCCGAGGCGTATGGTCACGTCGGCATGCTGATCGAGCATCCGCGCGACGTCGAGCCGGCGCTGCGCGAAGCGCGCAAGCTGAAGGACCGCACCGTTTTCATGGACTTCCGCACCGATCCCACCGAGAACGTGTTCCCGATGGTGAAGGCCGGGAAGGGCATCACGGAGATGCTGCTCGGAAGCGAGGACCTCTAAGGCGAATACCGAAATACCGGACGCAGAAGACGCGAAAGAACGCAAAAGACGCAAAAGGAACTTCCAAGAATTTTTTTTGCGTCTTTTGCGTGCGAAGCTTCTGCGACTTCTGCGTCCTTTCCCCGAATTTGAACCCCTGGACGAATCTATTGGCCTGCCGAGCCGCACGGTTACCGCCGCGCGGGGAGGGCACCGAAAAGAGGAATCACCCATCATGAAACACATCATTGCGGTCCTGCTGGAGAACGAGCCCGGTGCCCTCTCCCGCGTCGTCGGCCTGTTTTCCGCCCGCGGCTACAACATCGAATCGCTCACGGTGGCGCCGACCGAGGACGCGTCGCTCTCGCGCATGACGATCCAGACCACCGGGTCGGATGACGTCATCGAACAGATCACCAAGCACCTGAACCGCCTGATCGAGGTGGTGAAGGTCGTCGACCTCACCGAGGGCGCCTATACCGAGCGCGAACTGATGATGGTCAAGGTGCGCGCCGTCGGCAAGGAGCGCGAGGAGATGAAGCGGATGGCGGAGATCTTCCGCGGCCGCATCATCGACGTGACCGAGAAGAGCTACACCATCGAACTCACCGGCGACCAGGGCAAGAACGACGCCTTCCTGGAAGCCATCGACCGCAGCGCGATCCTGGAGACGGTACGCACCGGGTCCAGCGGCATCGGCCGCGGCGAACGGATCCTGCGCGTCTGAACAAACATAGCATTCAACTGGAGAGAAAGACCATGAAGGTTTATTACGACAAGGACTGTGACCTGAGCCTGATCAAGGGCAAGACGGTTGCCATCGTCGGCTATGGCTCGCAAGGCCATGCCCACGCCCAGAACCTCAACGACAGCGGCGTCAAGGTGGTGGTCGGCCTGCGCAAGGGCGGCGCGTCCTGGCCCAAGGTGGAAAAAGCGGGCCTGAAGGTCGCCGAAGTGGCCGACGCCGTGAAGTCCGCCGACGTCGTGATGATCCTGCTGCCCGACGAGCAGATCGCCGAGGTCTACAAGAAGGACATCGAGCCCAACATCCGGCAGGGCGCCTCGCTGGTGTTCGCCCACGGCTTCAACGTGCACTACGGCTTCGTCACGCCACGCGCCGACCTGGACGTGTGGATGGTCGCGCCCAAGGCGCCCGGCCACACCGTGCGCCACACCTACACCCAGGGCGGCGGCGTGCCGCAACTGGTTGCGGTGCATCAGGACAAGAGCGGCAAGGCCCGTGACCTGGCCCTGTCGTACGCAATGGCCAATGGCGGTGGCAAGGCCGGCATCATCGAAACCAACTTCCGCGAAGAGACCGAGACCGATCTGTTCGGCGAGCAGGCCGTGCTGTGCGGCGGCACGGTGGAACTGGTGAAGGCCGGTTTCGAGACGCTGGTGGAGGCCGGCTATGCGCCCGAGATGGCCTACTTCGAGTGCCTGCACGAGCTCAAGCTGATCGTCGACATGATCTACGAAGGCGGCATCGCCAACATGAACTACTCGATCTCGAACAACGCCGAATACGGCGAGTACGTGACCGGGCCGAAGATCGTGACCGAGGCCACCAAGGACGCGATGCGCAAGTGCCTGAAGGACATCCAGTCCGGCGAGTACGCCAAGAGCTTCATCCTGGAAAACCGCGCCGGTGCGCCCGTGCTGCTGTCGCGCCGCCGGCTGATGGCCGAGCACCAGATCGAGACCGTCGGCGAGACGCTGCGCGCGATGATGCCGTGGATCAAGAAGAACAAGCTGGTCGACGTGACGAAGAACTGAGTTTCCACGTCACCACTGCAAAGGCCGCCCGAGGGCGGCCTTTGTTTTGCCTGTGGCATTTGGTCTTACACTTCCGCCATGCACGACGGCACCGATTCACAGTTCGAAACGCCCATGGAGGGCGTCGTGGTGCGCAAGCGCCGCAAGGGCATCTACATCCTGCCGAACCTGTTCACGCTGGGGGCGCTGTTCGGCGGCTTCTACGCGATCGTGATGGCCATGAACGACCGATTCGACCTGGCGGCCGAGGGCGTGTTCGTCGCGATGGTGCTGGACAGCCTGGACGGCCGCGTGGCGCGCATGACCAACACCCAGAGCGCGTTCGGCGAGCAGATGGATTCGCTGTCGGACATGGTGTCGTTCGGCGCGGCGCCGGCGTTGATCGCCTATGAGTGGGGCTTGAAGGGCCTGGGCCGCTGGGGCTGGATCGCGGCTTTTGTGTTTTGCGCCTGCACCGCGTTGCGGCTGGCGCGCTTCAACGTCAACACCAGCGTGGTCGACAAGCGTTACTTCCAGGGCCTGCCGTCGCCGGCGGCCGGGGCACTGATCGCCGGGATGATCTGGGTGATGAACGACCTGGGCTACAAGGGCTACGAGCTGGCCTGGCCGATGTTCGGCGTGGCGCTCTACGCGGGCCTGACCATGGTCACCAACGTGCCGTTCTACAGCTTCAAGGACGTGCGCATGAAAAAGAGCGTGCCCTTCGTCGTGATCGTCCTGATCGCCCTGGGCATTGCCGTGATCAACATCCACCCGCCCATCGTGCTGTTCGGGCTGTTCGTGGTCTATGGTCTCAGCGGCTACGCGACCTACGGCTGGCGCAGGGCCAAAGGCCTGCAGACCAGCGTGATCAGCACCTCCACCGACGAGCCCGACGAGCGCGGCCTGCACAAGTAGGCCCTGAACCGGCTTGATTGGCAGGCTGCTGTCTTCTTGCAGGCTCGCCAATGCATGCCTTGGCCGGTTGTGCTACATTGATGCCATGAACCGAATTTCGCTGGCGCTACTGCTAACTCCCCACGGGCGGAGACGGTAGCGCACGCGTATACCCGACAACGGCCCGTTTGCACCAGCAGCGGGCCGTTTTTCTTTGTCCTGCTGGTTGAACCCAAGCACGAGAGATGACCATGTTGAAGAACCCCGCCAGCAAATACCGTCCCTTCGCGCCGGTGCGCCTCGCCGACCGGACCTGGCCCGACGCGGTCCTGTCCCGGCCTCCGGTGTGGTGCAGCGTCGACCTGCGCGACGGCAACCAGGCGCTGATCGAGCCGATGGACGTGTCCCGCAAGCTGCGGCTGTTCGAGACGCTGGTGGACATCGGCTTCAAGGAGATCGAGGTCGGTTTTCCGTCGGCCTCGCAGACCGAGTTCGATTTCGTCCGCAAGCTCATCGACGAGAACCTGGTGCCGGTCGACGTCACCGTCCAGGTGCTCACGCAAGCGCGCGAGGAACTGATCCGCCGTACCTTCGAGGCGATGCAGGGCGCCCGCCGCGTGATCGTGCACCTGTACAACGCCACCTCGCCGGTCATGCGCAAGGTGGTGCTGGGGCTGGACGAAGACGGCATCGTCGAACTGGCCACCAGCCAGGCTCGGCTCTTCAACGAGCTGGCGGCGCAGCACCCCGAGACCGAATGGGTCTTCCAGTACTCGCCCGAAATGTTCTCCAACACCGACCTGGCTTTCTCCAAACGCGTGGTGGATGCCGTGACCGAGGTCTGGCAACCCACGCCGGGGCGCAAGTGCATCGTCAACCTGCCCTCCACAGTGGAAGGTTCAACGCCCAACATCTTCGCCGACATGGTCGAGTGGATGCACCGCAACCTGGCGCGGCGCGATGCCATCGTGCTGTCGGTCCATCCGCACAACGACCGCGGCACCGGCACGGCGGCCGGTGAATTCGCCGTCATGGCCGGCGCCGACCGGCTCGAGGGCTGCCTGTTCGGCAACGGCGAGCGCACCGGCAATCTCGACCTGGTCACCGTCGCCTTGAACCTCTATTCGCAGGGCGTGGACCCGGGCCTGGACTTCTCCGACATCGACGAGATCCGCCGGACGGTGGAGCATTGCAGCCAGTTGCCGGTGCATCCACGCCACCCTTACGCCGGCGATCTGGTCTACACCTCGTTCTCGGGTTCGCACCAGGACGCGATCAAGAAGGCCTTCGCAGCGCGCGACGAGGACGCGATCTGGGAAATGCCTTACCTGCCGCTCGATCCCA